>NZ_JADBUE010000194.1:0-25954 GCF_020245805.1 Microcystis sp. M179S2
CATTACGGGACAAAGGGTTAACCTCGATTTATGATTTTCCTTGATCTATCTGGGTTTCAGCGATTTTGGGCTTCTCGAAGTAAATCCCAAGCGGGGATTGGAGTTGAGGCTTTTATCGATTTGTTTTTTGTCTAAGTCCCACTAGGGTTTGCTGAATATCGGTGAAAGCTGACAGGGGGACAACGTGAGTTCGATGAAGTTAAAAAAGGGCAGAAGGTAGAGCAGGTAAGCCTTTTGTCGATGCCAAGTCAATGACCGATCTTACTTTTCCCGCTAAGTCTGAAAACGATGACATAATCAGGGTTTCAAGCTCTCCACAGTTTTCAATAAGCTAGTCTTAATGACAATAAGCGACGAGAGAAGAGGACTTCGAGATAGGGGGAAATCAAAGGATCGCTCAACTAAAAAGATAACGGGAAAAGTCAGAATGACTGATAACTTATTCCTATCGGAATTTTTAACACTTCTGCATAAATCACAGGTCTTCTAACGAAAATATAATATACACCTCCAAAACCAAAATGCAGAACTTATTGAGACAGCTAAGGCGAAACCGCAAAAAACCGCTAATCTTTGGATTATTTGGCGCAGCAGGATGTCTGGTGACAGAGATCGCACTGAGTGAAGTTTACAGCGTTTCTCGTAAAGGTGAAGTATAGATTAAACCTTGCCGAAGTAAGGATTTCAGTCGCAAAAACCTACCTCATCTATCGGATAAACTCTGTATCTCAATGCCACAGTTTTGATGACTCCAATATAACAATTAATCATTCCGAGGACTGCCATTATGATCATGCACAATAACCACTCACAACAAATTCCGGATAATTCTCAAAAAATTCAATCCACTATTCAACAGTTTCAGGATTACTTCGCTATTTATCAGAGTGTTTTTCCTTATCTACCTATTAAAGACACGGAGAAATCCTCAATTGAAAAACGAAAAGACTGGATTAGTAAGTTGAAACAAACAGAATTTCATGTCGCTTTTCTCGGTTCTTATTCGGCGGGAAAATCAACAATAATTAATGGAATTTTAGGACGAGAAATTCTCCCTGAAGCCAATACATCAACCACTGCATTTCCCACTATCGTTAAAAAAGGAGAAAAAGATCAAGCCTTTATTTACTTTATGGATGACAAAGCGCAAAGGATACTTTACGATAGTTTTATAACTGAAATTGGTCACAAAATTGGTAAAAATTTGTCAAATGAATCTCATGAACCTCTGGGAAGACACTTTCAAAGCATTGAGGAAGCCATTAAACAATATGAAACAGAAACTGGAAGTTCTATCGATCAACAAGCTTTAGGCAAAAGTAGATTGCTTGTAAGAAATTTGACAAATCCAAATTCCAATTATCAAGGAAGAAAAGAAATTCAACTATCAGAACTTGGCAACTATGTAGAAGGCTATGAAGGAGCAATTTATGTTGATAAAATTGAAGTGTTTGTAGAAAATTTGAATATTGCGGACGGCATTGTATTGGTTGATTTACCAGGACTAGGGGTGGACAATAAACGCCATGAAGAATTTACTCAAGACTACATCAAAGAGAAAGCAAAAGCTTTTGTCGTTTGTATCAACCCTTTCAATGTTCTTCAAGGGAAAGAAATAGAATTTTTAGCTGAAATCAATAAGAAGAATCCAACGATTATTCAAAGGGCATTTTGGGTTATTAATCAATGGGATTTACCGGATAATACTCACAAACTAGAAGCTATTAATAGCTTTAATCAACGGGTTGGCGACTATAATTTTACCATTAAGGAAGAGCGGAAATTTCAGACTTCTGCCCTCAACTATTTATTGTTAAAGACAATTGCTCAAGGAACAATTAACCAAAGTCAAAAATTACGAGGACATCTTGACAATTTGAAAAAAATTGGCTTAGAAAACGAGCCTTCTAAGGATCAAGCTAAAGACTTGCTCCTTCATCATCCGGATATTGTTCTCTTTTCTCAATTCCTTGAATCTCTATATAAATATTTGAATAAAGAGGCAAAAGATGAGTTTATTGCAGATGCGAGAAAAGAACTTCTGGAGATTATCCGTAAATTAGAGCGATTGTTGAAAGAACCCTATCATCAATATAGTCAAATCTCCAATCCTCAAGATGACATGAAAATACGTGCTGTTAGTTCACAATCTCGGTTTTTTATAGATCAGTTGAAGAAAAAAGTTAAAGAATTTTCCCAACAAATTCGCACGCACGAAGATAGTCAATTTTGGAAAGAGTCTGACACCCATGAAGTGATTCGAGAACTTGACAAAAAAATAATGCAAATAGATAAAAAAGAACTGAAAAATTATCTGAGTGAAGGACTAGATATTAATGGTCATATATCTAGATTACCTAATTTTGTAACTGAAAAAATCAAACTGACTTCATCGATGAGAAAAAAATTAATATCGGTAGTCGATATTCCTTTTACCCAGCGATTAAGTACACTTCTCAGTGATTTACAAACCATTAACCTAAGTTATTTACCCGAAGAAGTGTTAAAAAAACTAGAAGATAACCTTTGTGAACGAGATATTTCGATGAGATTAAGTGGTCTAGCTGATGCTTTATTCTATCAGTATGGAGACGAGCTTGAGACGATTGGATTGAGTCTCAAAGACTGTAGTGGTCAGACATTTTCTGAGCGTTTAGATCAAGCCCTAAAAATGTATAAAGATAAACTGGAAGAATGCACAAAAAAACTTGTCAAAGAGTTGAACACAAATATTTGGTATAGCCTGAAAAATCATGCAGAATATTTGGAAGAAAAGTTACTGGAACTATTTAATGATTGCCAAGATGAAATATCCAGTCAAATTGCCCAAACTATCAAGCTTGATGAGGCTATTGCTTCTGAAGTTACTAAACAAACTACGATCACTAATAGTTACGAAAAACTGATTACTTTAAAAAGCTCAATTAAGAGTAGTTTAGAAACACAAATCCCTGTAGAGGTTGAACAATTTACTCGCTAATTGACTGTTTATTCAGCAATGCCTTTTTTTGTGTACTTTTGTGACAGCTTTGGCATAAATCACAGGTCTTCTGGCGAATAGATAATATAGTCCCCCGAAATTAAAATGCAGAACTTATTCGGCCAGATCAGGCGAAATCTCAGAAAACTCCTAATTTTTGGATTATGTGGTGCGGGAGGATGTCTGGTAGCGGCGATCGCACTAGGAGAGGTTTTTCTCACGGTGACTGAACGTCCGCCGATTGTCGAACAGAATCCTCAATCTGTCGTAATGTTGATTGATACCTCCGGCAGCATGAACGATGACAATAAATTACAAGAGGCAAAAAATGCCGCAAAAGCCTTTATCGAGCGACAGGACCCCTCGGTTAATCGCTTCGCGGTGGTCGGTTTCGGCAGTCAGGTTCAAATTGGCACAGGACTAACCTCCGATTTAGCCACCCTCAATCAAGCCATTGACAATTTATCTGATGGTGGGGGGACAAGAATGGATTTAGGACTGGCAACGGCGATTGAGCAACTAGAGTCTAGCAGCTCCGATCGTCATATCTTGCTGTTTACAGATGGACAACCCGCCCCGGCTCCTTCTCCAGAACAAATTGATATTATGATTGTTCTCGACGTTACTAGCAGTATGAATGAGGAGATCGCCGGAGTACAACAAGGCATCCAAAACTTTGCCCAAGAACTCAAAAAACGGAAACTTGATGCTCAAATAGGCCTAATCGCTTTTGGCGATCGCTTATTTGGCGAAGAGCCGCAAATTCTCAATTTTGATGGTTCTGTATTTACCCCTGATAGCGATCGCTTTAGTGAGCAAATCGGCAGCATTCAACAGGTTAACGGCAATGATCCGCCAGAAAGTAGCTTAGATGCTCTGGCATTAGCTGCCCGTCAGCCTTTCCGTTCCCATGCAACCAAAGTCATACTGCTGATTACTGATGCTCCTCCTTTAATACCCGATCGAGAAATTCCTTCTTTAGAAGCAACCACTAATGTTTTAAAGGAAAATCAAATTGCTCAACTGCACTTAGTCATTCAACCTGATGATCGCGCTACTTTTAAACAACTGCAACTCTCCGCACCTGGAGAAACCTTCTTACTCGGTGAAACCGCCGCAGGACGACAAGGATTTGAAAGTGTACTCCCCACCATCGGTAAAGCCATCGCTGAAACAACCCTGAAAGAAGAAGATCGCCAACCGATTGTAGAGGCGACCCTAAACATCGGTCAAACTGCTCTGAGCCAAAAAATCAATATTATTGCCGTCGGAACAGGAGATGCCGATCAAAACTTTCTGACTCAACTGACGGGAGAAGATAAAAAAGTCTTCTATGCTAATTCCGGAGAATTTGACCAAGCCTTTCAATCTGCGGCAAAACTCATCTATGATTCGCAGCTGATCGGAGAACAAAAGCAAAATCAAGGAATTTTATACACTTTACTGAGCCAATCTCTTCCTAAAAATCAACTGCAAACCCCTCAATTTAGATTTATCTATGATGCCTTGCGGACGGGGGGCTGGACGGCTATCCTGTCTGTGGGTGCTTCTTTAGCGTTAATTGTCGGGCAGAACCTCTATCAACGTCGTCGCCGCCTTCTTTCCCTGGGCGAGACAAGCATCGGTACAGTGGGGGGAATCGTTGCTGGATTGGTTGCCGGTAGCTCAGGACTCCTTGTCTCTCGTTTTCTCATTCAAAGCATTCCCACCCTTGCCCCAGGGGGGCCACTTCTGGGTTGGACGATTTTAGGGACAATGCTTGGCGGCGGCATGGCTCGTTTTGTCCCCAATCTGAAAATCGGCAGGGCGGTATTGGGCGGGTTTCTCGGTGGCGCGATGGGAGGAATGGGTTTTGTTTTGCAAGCTGGAGCGAGTAATGAGATGGCCGGACGTTTAGCGGGTTCAGCGATTTTGGGTTTTTGTATTGGCATGATGATCGCTCTTTTGGAACTGCTGACTCGACAAGCTAAACTGATCGTGCATTGGAGTCCTACGGAACAACGAGAATTTTTATTAGGCTCTCGCCCGATCATTTTGGGCAGTTCCTCGGAAGCCAATATTTACTTACCCAAAAAACAGGGTTATGCCCCGATCACGGCTCAGGTTTTTCAAAAAGGGGAAAACATTATCATGCAGTATAACTCGTCCTATGGACAAGCCAAGGGGATGAAAAAACTAGAGCATCAATTAAAGGATGGTGATCGCCGGAAATTTGGACAGATTACGCTGGAGGTAAAAACATCGCCCGAACCGTCCAATCGAATAATATCAACTCATTAATCTTATTTTGGTTGCCCAAATGGTAGTCTATAAATTCTTTCTTAACCTGAAAAATTCGCCAGAAAGATATGATTATCCTCTAGATCTAACCGCCGATCAGGAAAATAATCCTGAAACTATCTTCACCAAGGAAATTCGCCAAGCAATCCGAAAACATTTTCAAGCAAGAAGCTCATGCTCTATCAACGATCACCGTCTCAATCAAATTATCGCCGCTTGGGTCGAAGATATCCGAGAAGGCTATCGAGAAACTGTCCTGACCCTAGATTTACCCCTACTGAGCGAGTCGAACCTTGAAAACATCCAAGACGAAGGAAATCAAGAGTTACCCCCTGTTTTTACCCCCGATTTAGGGGCTATAGAACCCATGGAGGGAATGTTTCCCCCTTTAGAAGACATTTTCAACACTTAACCTATTCTCTGAAGGAAATTTTAATGCTTAACGTATCTATTACCCCCCATCGAGAATTTTTACCTGCCGATACTCCAGATCAGCGACTGTTTATTATGCTGAAGTTGCGACCAACCCAAGAAGTTGCTCAAACCCGTCCTTCTACTACCTTTGTCTTTCTAATTGACACCAGTGGCTCGATGTACGAAATTGTGGCCGGCGATTTTCAACCCACCGGTGAAACTTATATGCAAGATGGGAAGGAATACACGAGAGTGGTGGGCGGCATTGCCAAAATCGACATGGTTATTGAGTCGCTTCGCACCCTGATTAATTCAGGACGCTTCACCCCGGAAGATCGGATTGCTCTGATCCAATTTGACGATCAAGCCTCTACTCTGATTGGCTTAACACCAGTTACCCAAACCCGTCAACTGGAAAATGCGATCGCAAAACTGCGAAATTTTAGCGGTGGAACTTGTATGGGGAGAGGCATTAATCAAGCCCTTGCTCTCCTAGCTAATCAAAGCATGACTAGCCGCCATACCATGATTTTTACCGATGGCGACACCTTTGATGAAGATGATTGCCAAAACTTAGCCCAACAATTTGCCAGTCAAGGGATTTCGATTACGGCCCTGGGTGTGGGCGAGTTTAACGAAAACTTGCTCACAGACATAAGCGGCAAGACGGGAGGGCATTGCCGTCACATTGTTCCAGGAACGGCTAGTGGTAACGATGTTTCCATTACCGATCTTCCTAACCTTCTACTGGCAGACTATCAGCAAGCCCAGCAAGAAGTGATTAACAATCTTGTCCTCAGCTTAAAAACTGTTCAGGGAGTCAAACTGCTGCGCGTTACCCGTGTTTATCCCGATTTGGCAGAATTTTCTTTAAATCAAGCTCCCTATCCCATTGGTGCCGCCAAAGCAAAGGATGAAACCATCTTCATCTTAGAATTTGCTATCGATAGTCGTCCTAGTTCAAAAATTCGTCTGGCTCAACTGGGCTTGACTTATGACATTCCTGGCTTAAACCGACGGGGGGAATTACTACCGCAGAACGTTGTTGTCCAGTTTGTGCCTGGACAGGGGGGGACAGCGCAGGTCGATCAAGAAGTTATGGGATACGTTCAACAACGCAATATTTCCCAATTAGTTGACGACGCAACTCGCATGGCAGAGAGTAACCCCCAACAAGCTGAAAAACTCCTGGAAACTGCCCGTCGTATCACGGTTCAAATTGGCAATGATGCTATGCTCGAATCTCTCAATGAAGGGATTGAAGAATTGCGAAAAACTCGCCAGATTTCCTCTGGAACCCGCAAAACCGTGAAAATGGGATCGAGAGGAAAAACTGTCAAGATGGGCGATGACCTCAACGACGATCTCTCGGAAGAAACTATTCGGAAACTAACCGGTACTTGAGCAGACTTCTGGCACCGAGTCAGGCAACAGTAAGATTAATTTCAATCTAATTAATTCCTCTTATATCCCTCAAAAAGGAGAAAAACCAATGGCTATTGTTTGCAAAGTTTGTGGCTACGATCAAAACCCCCAGGGAGCAGAATACTGTGATGCTTGTGGTGCAGAATTGACCCCATCGACACCACCTACACCTCCCACACCTGTCATCCCCGATCCCATCCCAGAACCCACACCCATGCCAATTCCCCAACCGATTGCCGAGACGATAACACTCACGCCGGAACCGCTGCCCCAACCGATTACTCCGGCAATAACAACAACGGCCCGACTGATTGCCAAGCACCCTAACGCCCCGGTGGCTGAATTTTTCATTGATGGTTTTACCTTGATTGGCATCTTTGACTCGGACACCGGACCTGTGGATGTGGACTTAGAAAAATTCCCCGATAACGAAACCGTTTCCCGCAACCATGCGGAAATTTATCCCGATGGAGGAACTTGGAAAATTAAAGACCTCGGTTCTCTGAATGGGGTTTTTATTAAACCCATCGGTCAAACTCGCTTTAACGCCAGAATAACTGCCCCAACCCCTCTCAGTTCCGGTGATGAGATTGCGATCGCTAAAATTCGCTTTCTTTTCCAAACTCCTTAACATTTCTTGGGGTGGTTAGCCCCACCCCGATTGTGTTCGACTAAAGTTTTAATGGCTCCCTCTCATGACTTCACCATCTACCGAAAACTTCTCCCCCCTGCTTATTCAAGAAAAAGAATCTTTTTCTATGGCAGATTACCAGATAGAAATTATCGCCTATCTAGGGTTATTAACCGCAGATGTTTATTACTTCAAAGTCAAGTTTCAACCCATTGCCGATCTCGATGGGGAAAAGGGCGAAACATCTTCTCAATTGGGACTTTTGCGTGTCGGCTCTCTTAATAGTAGTCTCGATCGGGAACTGCAACTGAGAAAAATTCTTCAAAACTACAGCTTAATCGCTCCACTTATCGCTGATATTCAAGTAGATTCAGCTATTATTAATCCCCTATCAATCAAGGAAAAATCCCAGGAGGTAGATGAAAAACAAAATGAAGATATTGCCACTGAACAAATAGTCTCGGAAGATTCTGAATTTGTCAATATTACTTCAACAAAAGATGATGATTCTGGAGAAAATCAGTCCGCAGAAACAGACTATTTAGAAGAAGAATACTACCCAGAAACAGCAGTCGAAAACGAGACGAAACCAGAAAAACTTCTTCTGTTAACGCGATTTCCTCAAGAAAACTTGACTTTAGAAGCTTGGCTAAAAGAAGAACATTCTCAAGAAGAAGCACTAACGTTAGTGATTCAAATTTGTCAGTTATTTTCTTATATAGCTAAACAAAACTGGTATTTAATCAACCTGCTTCCCCAGTTTATAGAAATAGACAAACCCCTCAAAATCTTTGACTTAACCTGCGCTTACTCAATTGAAGAAAGCCTGACTTCTGGTGTTATCGGAGATTATTGCGCTCCTGAACTTGCGGCAAGTCGCTCTATCAATGAATCAATGAGCAGTTATACTATCGCCGCTTTATTGTATCAAACTACCCATAAAAAATTACCTCAATCTGACCAGATTATTAGTTTAGAAATTGCTCCGATTCCGCGTCTTTATCAACTGCTGAAAATTGCCTTGTCCTCTCTTCCAGAAGAACGCTTTCCCCTGGCTCAATTTCTCAGCTTATTAATCGAAACTCGCCAGTCACTGCGGAGTCTGAAAGTGCAGTGGAATATTGCCAGTTATTCAACCGTTGGACTTTCAACAGAACGCTTACAGAATGAAGATAACTACGGTGTAAGACAACAACACCTCAGTAATTCAGAAACCCTTATTTTAGGCGTTGTAGCTGACGGTATGGGAGGAATGGCCCAAGGAGAAGTAGCTAGTCAAATTGCTGTTAAAACTATATTACAAGACTCCCTTCTTCCAGAATTTAAAACAGGAGAACAGCGTAATGAATGGCTACTTAATTTATTTCAAAAAGCCAACATATCTATTGCTGATACTGTTCGTAATGGCGGAACAACTTTAAGTGTTGCATTAGCGATCAATGATAGCTTAATGATAGCCCATGTGGGAGATAGTCGAATTTATTTAATACGACAAGGAAAAATTCAACAACTAAGTGAAGATCATTCCCTGGTAGCTATGTTAGTGGCTAACGGGGAAATAACAGAAGAGGAAAGTTTAACCCATCCAGATCGAAATGTCTTACTCAAATCTATCGGTTCAAAAAAACATTTAAGTGAAGGCTATGTGCAGAATTTAAGTCGCACCACTAGCAATTTATCAATGACTTTAGAAAATGAAGATATTTTACTTCTCTGTTCTGACGGAGTTTGGGATTTAGTACCGACTCAGGAACTGGCGGAAATTTTTAGTCAATTTGAATCTTTACAAATGGCAGTTGATCAAACCATTCAAAGAGTTATTAATAAAGGAGCAACCGATAATGCAACGCTTTTAGCTTTGCAATGTTTTATGACTTCTGGCACTTAAAGTAAATCATTCAGAAGATGAACAAAAATCTCAAAATAGAGAAGCAAGAGAAAATGATGAGAGTAACTTCCCTAACCAACAATAATTATAAGTCTCAAAGACAATAAAAATATGTCTATCCTCTGTCCAAGCTGTCTAACTGATAATCCCGATGGAACACAACAATGTATTAGTTGTGGTTTTAATCTCACCCCTGTATCCCCTAACAAAACTACCACATCACTCCATCATCTCAGCATCGGAACTTTACTCAAACAGGGACAATATCAGATCGAACAAGTTTTAGGTGAAGGGGGATTTGGCATTACCTATAAAGGAATTTATCGAGCGAATAATGCTCCTGTGGCTATCAAAGAACTTTGGCCAGAAAAATCCGCTAGACAAGGAAATCAAGTTATTTGGCCTGCCTCTATTTCTCCTCAAATAAAACGACAACAAACCAGTAAATTTAAGCTAGAAGCCAGCCATCAACAAAAATGTCATCATGCCAATATCCCTAAAATTTATGATTGGTTTGACGAAAACGATACAGTTTATATTGTCATGGAATTTATTGCGGGAAAATCTCTTTTTAAAATCCTGACCCAAGAAAAAAAGCTAACTGAAGAGCGAGTTAAACGCTATTTTCTGCAAATTGCTGATGCCTTAAAAACCGTCCACAATAATAATTTTTTACACCGGGATATTAAACCTGACAATATTTTAATTGATCCTCAAGATAAAGCGATTTTAATTGACTTTGGTGCGGCGAGAGAATTTATCGCCGGTCAAACAGGAGACATGACCAGAACCTTAACCCCGGGTTATGCTCCTTATGAACAATATAGTCAAAGGAGTAAACGTTTTCCTGCCACAGATTTTTATGCTTTTTGTGCTTCAATCTATGAACTTTTAACCGGACAATTACCAGTTGAAGCACCGGATAGAGCTAGTGCATTATTGCAGCAACGTTCATCAGATCCCCTCATTCCACCCCGACAACTCAATCCAGATATTTCTAATTTAATGGAAACTGTTATCCTAACTGGAATGAGAATTAATGTTGAGGATCGTTTCCAAACTGCTGACGAACTGATTGATGCGCTCAAAGGTCAATTTGTTTCTCCTTTACAAAAAAAAGCAAGAGAGTTAGTTAAACAAGGAAAACTTGTCGAAGCAGTTCAAAGTTACGAGAAATGTTTAAGCAACGAACCCAATAATGGTGCAGCCGCGGTTGAACAAGCGTTATTGCAGAGCCATCTTAATGATACTCAAGCTGAAATTGCTGCCCAAAAAGCAATTCAACTAAACCCTAATGATGGTAGAGGGTACGGAGTTTTAGGCTTGGTATATTGCCATCAAAATAACTGGGAATCCGCCGTACAACAACTACAAAAAGGGGCTAAACTTTCACCTCAAGCTCTTTGGATACAAGTTAATTTAGCCTGGGCTTTCGGTAAAATTGGTCATTGGCAAGAAGCAGAATCCGCTATCAACACAGCCCTAAAACTTGATAGTAACAATTTCTTTGCTCTCGGAATTCAAGCTTGGATTACCTTCAATCAAAATCAATTTAAAGCCACTATTGGTGCTGCTAGTAAAGCAATTACTAAATCCAAACAAAACCCCTCCCAAAAGAATCAACAAATTCAATATTGGGTTTATCCCTACCTGCTTGCCGCTCTTGACAAAGCCACCACTAGCCAACAAAGCCAAGATTTAGACCGGCGCATTCAAGACTGTCTGACTCAAATTCAAGACCATCCCTTTGCTTGGGGTTTCAAAGGTTGGAAACAAGCTCAACAAGGGTTATGGAGTCAGGCTCTTCCTTGCTTTCAACAAGCTAGTCGTCACCCCAACGCAGCCCCCTGGGTGCTTATCAATACGGCTATTAGTCATGAGCATCTCAACAATCCCTCGGAAGCCCTTCAAATTTATCAAGCTTACCTACAGAACAATGGTGAGGAGCCTTTTATTGCCTATCGACTAGGAACATTACTCGCTCAATTGGGACAATGGAAACAAGCGAAAACTCATCTGGAGCAGGCGATTCAACTCAAACCTGACTACCCTGAAGCCTACCACAATTTAGGCTGGGTATTACTTAATCTAAAAACTGCCGATGGACAAATCCAATATGCCCGCGAACTGTTATCCTACTATCGTCAAGCCATTACTCTCTACAATCAACAAGATAAATCCCATCTATCCAGAATGCTCGCTCAAGCTTTAACAGAGGCTGACGTTTAAAGGCTAAGAAATGTAAAATTTACTTGCTTTTGCAAAGTTAACCTGCTATAGTCGCAAAAAAACTGTTTTACAGTTTCCTCCCAAGAGCTATTTTTCTACTTCCCTAACCGCCACGACTTCGTTGATTGTTATTCGTAGCTCATTTTCAGGAAATTGGCCTACTTCTGTGCCTGATTTTCAGCTTAGTAAGCTGAAGGAGATTATCTATTATCCTGTTTATTTGGGATTTTTAGTTTTTCCTGACAGGATTTTGCCAAAAGCATTGACGTAGGGATTTCTAGGTTGTTGTTTTTTTATGTTAGTAGTTTTCGAGTTTAGCTAGTTAATTTGAACCATGATTAAATACGTTATTCTCAATTTAGAACCGACGAGCAATGATAAAATTCAATGTTCTCTACAAATAAAATATTTATCAACTCACCCATTGCTCCGGTTATTCTTTGTTCAGAGATTGTATAATCTTTTTCTTGGTAAAACCTGTAAACATGATCTAGGCGATCATTCAGACCTTAATAATAAATATAAAGAGTGGAAAAAAATATACAATAGAGATGAGAGTTCTAATTCGGGACGAGATAGTTGGAGAAAAGAACTAAATTCTGCTTTGGAAAATTTAGATAAAAAGTTAGATGAATGGTTAAGAGATATTTCTTTTCGAGCCAAAATTGAGAAAAACTTTGTCAGTAAACTTGAGAAATTTATAACAGGTGATAATTGTAGCGTCGTCTTTGTTATACAGAGTGAAGATGAATTTATATATCAACTATTTTGGCATAATTGGGAATTAATGAAAGACCCAAATTATCAAAAAATCCCCCTGGTATTTGCCATAAAAAATCAAAGAAAAATTTCTCAAGCAGCTTACGTTCAACTACCTAATAAGTCACTAGAAGTTTTGGTTATCTCAGGGGATACAAGGAATTTAGACCCCAAACAAGATACAGCAGCATGGCAAAAGTTTACTTCAATATGCAATGCTCTTAAACTTGATTTAAGATTGTACCCTTCTACAGAGACTACAGGGACTGACCTAACTCATTGGCTCGATCCAGAATCTCAACATAAATTTGATATTATTTACTTGCTTGGCCATGGATCAGATGATAATTCAGAACAAAGGATACGGATTAGTGATACAGAATTTCTGACGTTTAAACAATTCTGTTATCGTGTCAGCAAAATAAAAACTTTAAAACTTGTTATTTTAAACTATTGTAATTCTCTCCCCTTAGCAAAGGAGTTAATAAAATCTTCTGATATTCCTCAAGTCATTGCCATGAGAGAGACTATATTTGATTCTTTTTCTCCAGAATTTTTGACTAACTTTTTGCTCAAATTAGTTCGTTGTAACTTTTTACCTTTAGCTGTCAAAGAAGCTCAAGAACATTTGGAAATAGAATATAGCAATGAATGGCGAAGTTCTGCTTCAGTCGTTGCTCTTTTACAAAATCTCAACAAAACTCCTTGGACATGGCCTAATAATAAAGAATCTCGCTTCAAAAATACTATATTGATAGGTGGCTTAGGTTTTCTATTTGGTTTTGTGATTGGGTTAATTTATATGCCGATAATTTCTCCCTTGGCTAAGAGTATATTTATGAATATTCCTATCATTCGTCGACTATTTCCTCCATTGGCAACTGATGTAAAAAATTTATTAGCAGAAAGTACAGTAACTATTAAAACTTACGACCCAATAAGCAAGGCAACCAGTTATTTTTATGGTGTAATTGTTGCTGCTGATAAAGATATCAAAAAATTTTCCAAAGACAATAAAATTTATCATGTATTAACACAGGCTAAATTACTGGAAAAAGGAAACAAAGACAATGTATATACAATATTTACCGAGCAAGGGCCAGAAAATAGTAGCCAGTCTTATCCTCCTAGTAATATCAAAGAAATTAGCCAAGATTTAGCAATAGTAAGTTTCGAGAGCAATAAAGAATATAAAATTGCTCAATTGAGTGCAACTAAAGCTGAACTAGATAAAACGATAATTATAGGGTTCAGAGAATCTCCTGAAGCTACTAAACAATTTAATTATTTTCATAGTACGATTGCTGATACAGAACCAAGTCCAAATAATAAAATTTATACCTTTTTCTACAATAGTATTGGCAATACACAAAAAATACAAACAGAGGCAAATTCAATTTTTGATAAACATGGTTGCTTCATTGGTATTGATTTAGGTAAATTAAATCCATATAATCGCGGAATTGGTATTTCTGGAGAAGCTATTTTGGACTTACGAAAAATACAAAGATTAACCTCAAACATAAAATCGGGCACAGAATCAACAGAATCAGTTAAAAAACCTTATGAAAATTTATATACTGAGTCTTGTCAGTATGAATAATAAACCTATAAAGACTCTTTTTCCAGCTTACGATATTGAAGCTTGAACAGCGATAAAAACCACTGCGATACCGTTTCTTTATTAGGATTATATTGGTCGATTTTGTCAAATACTTGCTTCAAGGTTTGCTGCCATGCTATTCCAGAAATATCCAGGGAAGAACTATATATATTTTGATTTTGTACTTGATTAGATTCTTGAATTTTATTAGTTAATTTAGTTAAGCTTTTATATCTTTGCTGACTAATTTTTGGATAATTTTTAGCAGCCAAAGCTAAACTTTCTAGCTGTTTATCTTCATATTCTGCCAGTTCTGTGTTGATTCTCGCTAACAAAGTCCGTAAAGAATTTTCCCTTGCTTTCAAGATTCTTGAATCGATTTCAGGATGTTGAATTGCATAGTCAGAAAATTCTACTATTGCTTTCTCAAACTCTTGAGCTTGAGCTTTTCTAAGTTCATATCCCTTTTCGTTCAAAACCATAGCTGTAAATCCACTAACTGTAACTCAACGCAAACAATACCTTTAGTAATTCCTCTTTCTACATCTATTGTATAATAACCATAAATCGTTTGACCATTTACGGCTCTCGTATCTGCGGTTAATAATTCTCCTCCATACTTTTTCTTTTGCTCTCGACATCCTTCTAAGGAAGTATCCAGCAGGATACTATCAAGCTTTTCTGGATTTACTTTCTCACTTTCCCAAAAACCATCATAATCATTGGGTTTTCCCTTTTTAGTCACAAAACTACCATCAAGATAGACTTTTTGGCAACCTGCTTGTTGAAGATTTAGCAATACTCTTTTTAGTCCGACTAGAAGACGTTGTCTTCTTCGAGTGGTTCCAAATCTTTCTACAAGCTCTTCCCAGCTATCTAATTTATGTTCTCCCGGCGGCAAAAAGCCGCGCTGATTAAAAGGAGGAATTCCCATGTTTTTAATATTAGATAATTTGTGAGCAAGCTGGGCATTGCCCAAGAAAAACTAGGGTTGATTAGAACTAATTGAATGACTATCTTGATAAGATTGATTCAAGGGATCTCTGTAGGTTAGGTAAAGTTTTAGAGGAATCGGTGGACTCTGAATCAACGCTAGATGATAGTCCTCAACAACCTGCATAGCTTCAGAAATAGATAAGGATTTATCGTAACGAAGTTCGGCGCATTTTTGAAAAGTACTTTGAGCAGATAATTTCAGATCTGAATACTTTTTCCAAAGCAGTAATATATCCCCAGATAGAATAAAAGAAATAGCTGTTAATGCTGCCTTAACTGCCCACTTTACCCCACTCATATCTTGATTTTCTTGGCTAATTGTAGCCGTAGAGGTTGCGAAGTCTGCAAAATAAATAATTCCTGATAAAATTAAAATTGAAATAACTAAAAATACCAGTAAATAATTGACCGTTTTTGCCGCTAAAAACTCAGTAAAGTAAGCAGATTCTGTTGTAATATCCATTAATCTTTGTGGACTATTAGATAGAGAAGATGAATAATAAGGAGAAGTAAAAGGAGCTTGTTGCAATTTAATTCCCGTTGTCCAAGCTCTAACCATAGCTAACTCATGGCTGGGAATATCTTCTCCTAAACTATCAGCATATAAAATCATTCTTCTACATTTATCAGCTTTTTGTGTCAAGTTATTAGCCCATTCTCGCAACCATGCTACTGCTATTGGAGTGATTAAGGCAAGAAAACCGGCAATAGCTAAAAGCCACAATTTATTGTTGACTGTCGCAATTAATGCTAAAACTTGAGCGCATAAAGATAACCACAAGCTGTACCACCATCTCACTTCAGCTTGATCGTAGAGATAATTGCGAATATCCGATAAATCTTTTTGGTTTGGCATAGCTTACTTTAGCATCGATATAATATCAAATTTTGAACAATTTATCTAAACTTTAATCAGAAATTTAGATAAATTATCCCGTTCAAATAGAGTTTAGTCAAAAGAAAATTGTTCTGTGTGACTTTCCTCTGCTCGCTTCACTTGTATTTGAAAACTCTCTCCCAATTGAAGGGTATATTCTAAAGAGATGTAATGATCTCCTTTTGTCGGATTTGCCTTCAAAGTTTGGTCGGATAAAGATAATAGCTTCAAATTCAAATCAGATGGAATTTTTTTAGATGATTCAACCTCCACGAGAAGTTGAAACTTTCCCTCTTTTGTAGGGGTTATCTCGACAGATAGGATAAATTTCTGTCCTCTCAGAGTAATATATTTAGCTTTATAGAGAGGAGAGGTAATAGATTTATCGATTGTAGGTAGAGCAGGACTATCTCTACGAACAAGCTTTTTCTGTTTATCTTTTAAAATTTTTGCTGATTCATCTTCATTCCAATTCTTGTCAAAACTTCTTTTCAGACTTTCCCGAAATTGTTGGTTTTTAGCCAGAAGAAGTAAATCAACTAAATTGTCAATATCTGGTAATTGAGCTAATGGTAATTCGTTAGTTTCTATCTGCTCGACAAATCCAAATAAAATAGCTTTCTTCGCTTCTTCATCAATTTCTACCACAACATAACCCACTCGATCTGACCATACCTCGGACGGGACATAACAGATATTTTCATTTGGCAAAACCGGACGACATTCTAATTTACCGAGAACATCGATCTTTAAATCAGCACTATCCATTAAAATTCGCCGATTATAATGTCCGATAGTGCTTTCCTCTAAATTTGTTTCTACTTTCAAACACTGGCAGTAAAAGTTAACAGCAAGCACAGCTAAAGTATTTAGAAAAACCTGTTTACTTTTATCGGCATCTTTCTGCTCGCAACTAAACTTTTGAGCTAATTTAAAATCAGCACCGCTCAGGGGGACTGTAAAAGTTAAACGTTCAGCTAGTGGCATCATGGTTTTTGTCTCCTATTTCTAAAGATATTCTTGAAAAATTGGTTGCAATTTATCAACGCTGCGTTGATAAAAGCTGCTTAAAGTTGCTAGGGAGATTCCCCATTCTGTTGACATTTCCTTCCAAGATTGTCCATTAAATCGCCTTATACAGATTGCTTGAAAATTAGCCTCCGGATGCTTTTCGATGTGAGTCTGCCGAAAACAATCTCTAGGATCTTTTTGGATAAAATCCCATAATCTCTCCCAATCTTTTTGGGGGGAGAGAGATTCAGTTTGCTCGATTATATCAAGCAAGGAAGTATCTGGGGCATGGTTCCAGCTTGATTGCTCCGACTGGAGAGGAACATCCAAAGATTGCTCATAAATTCTGATTCGCTTGCCATTATCTTGTCTATGTCGCAGTTTTAAATGTTCCCTGACAGCATCGATAAACCGCTTATCGAGCAAAAAACTTACCCATGCCAAGACATTACCTTTACTTGGGTCGTACAGGTCAATTTTTTCAAAAATCTCTAAAAAAGTCTGCTGTAGAGCTTCGTGAAAAATATCCTGATAGACAGACTTAGGAAAATTATAGATATTTTTACAGTACACTTTATTAGAGTTTTGAATCTCATTGGTTAGTTTTGTTAGCCATTTTTGTCTCTCCTTGCTGTTTGCAGGGGAGCTTTTAGCCAAAAGTGCCATTTCTTCAAGAAGCTTAAGTTTGCTGTCTGGGTTACTCATCAGAGAACTCTCCTTGCATTTTCTAGATCACTACCCCTTTTATCTACTCGTCAGGTTACTGGCATTTTATGCAAAAACCGATAATTAAAATTCTTTTTTGTGAGGAATTGTCGAGGGAATTGCGATCTCGCTCCCGGACTGCCTTCGGTATCGCAGCCAGAGTGGATGTGGCGCGGGGTACTATCGAGAATGTAAATTTATGTTAAGATAAACCCAAATTTTGCATAAAAAGCAGCCATCCCTACGAGAAAGTAATGTAAAACCAAAACTAAACACGATCGCTGTTTGGTTGCTATCAATCAGGACTCATTGATCAGGAGGTGGAGTGCTTGGGAGTTATTTATATTGGCGATCGCGAAACAGGTAAAACTCACCTAGTCTTGGAATTAGCTAACCCCAGGGGAAATTATGTCAAAGTTACTGATCCCGATTATCAGTATCTCAAAGGCATTTTATATCTTCCAGAACAGGGCAAAACTAGAGCGACAGATGCTGAGCAAGCAATTTATGAGCAGGACATAAAAGTTAGTGTCACCCTTCCCACAGGGGAGAAAATGATTGCCTTGGATTGGTTGGACACCCCCGGTGAAATCTGGCGAAAATCTTGGCAAGACAAACAACCCGATGAATGGAAAGGATTTCTCGAAACGATCAGAAAAGCTGAAGGAATTATGTTGATTTTACCGCCCTATCGGGACATCATTAAACCGACCGGTCAAGTCAACAAAGATGACTTTATCACCACAAAACAATGGTGTAATCGTTTTGACCGTTGGCTTGAATTTTTCCAGCAAGATTGTCCGAAAATTCGACATCTTCTCCTCTGTTTAAATAAAGCCGATTTACTCCCAATCGATCTCGAAGAAGAAGCCAGAAAACTCGCTTTTAATCCTGATTTCCAAACCATAACATGGCAAGAGAGAGATAACTATGTTTTTCAGCGTTATTTTCGACCGATTCACCCTCAAATCAATCAACTTAACCGTAGTATTCAAGGGTTAACAATTAGATGTTTCATTACGAGCATATATAATCGAAAATTATTAGAACTCCCTTGGATTTATTTGGGCAGTCATCTCGCAAAATAAAGTTAAAATAGGAGTAAAAATGACCAGTGGAAATATTGTTGTAATTGGACCGACAGCAGCAGGAAAAACCACCTATTTAGCTGCTTTGTCCTACTTCAAAGAACACAAACAAGGCAAAAAAATATTTACTGTCAATCCTCAAAATCCTGCCACAAGAATACTTGCAGAAAAAGCTGAAAATATTCTCAAACAAGCGGCCGATCTAGAGAGAACCGTCATTGGGCAAGGGATTGAGTCAGTAAATAACTTACCGTCTTATTCCTTTGGTATCACAGCCAAACCCTATTGGTATAGTTCCACGGAGACTTTTCAATTAACCGCTAGAGATTATCCCGGAGAAGTCTTTGAGGCAATTGCCAGTCCCAGTGCAAGGAAGCCTATCCATGAAGATTTTATTAATGAATGTTTTACCAATGTCATCGGCTGTCTAATTATGCTAACAGGATGGGAACCCGGAACTGATAACTTTTATAACAGAATCATGAAACAATTCCTTAAATTAATGGATGAGCGGGGTCGTTCTCAGGATTTGAAGTTAGCAATAGTTATGAGTAAATGCGAAAGAGGAGAAATTTGGCCCGGTAGGCTTGACCCAGAAATTGATTTGTTCGCTGTCCATTTACGAGAAACTACTAAAACCTTGCGAGCAAAAGTTATTCCCCAGAATCTGCGTTTTTTTGCCCTTTCTACCTTTGGCGTTTTAGGCAGAGATAATCCCCGTCCTAACCGAGAAGATCGGATGAAAGGAGAAGAACCGGCTTCGGTGATTAGAGAACCAAACTCATGGCAACCTTATAATCTAATTGAACCTCTCTATTGGCTCAGTAAAAAACCAAATCAAGGAGCCAAAAATGAAAGGGTTTGACTGGTTAAAACCAAAAGCTCCTGAATTAAAAGATGCCAATGCCGAAATACGGGTTATTGGCGATCGCAGTGCTGGTAAAACCGCCTATATGGCTTCCCTCGCCTATTGGCCCAATGCTAAGGCCGATAGTCCAGTTCAATCGGTGACTCCAGTGGGGAACCAAGAAGCCAGCGCACAACTGATGAACATGGCACAGAACATCTTGGAACAGGGACTAGAATTAGAACCAACTCCCCTAGAAGCCACCGTTGATGAAGTCAAAGATTATGGATTAAGTATTGTTCTCAAAGAACAATTTTCTTTGAAAAATCTGCAAAGAGGCCTATCTTCTAGCGCAATACGTCTCAATGTTAACTGTAAAGATTATTCCGGCGAGTTTCTTCGGGATCTCATTAACAAAATCGGCGATCCGCGCTTAGTTAACTATCTCGAAGACTGTGTGGTGGCTACAGGTCTTTTATTGTTAGTGGATGGAACCTCTCACCGCAAAGATAAAGACTATGCTATTGGACTAGAAAAGTTTTTAGCGGCTTTAGACAGGGTGGATATTAATCCCAAACAGCGCCGCGTTGCTTTTGCGGTTAGTAAGTGCGAACTGAGTCAACTGTGGGTGAGTCGTCATGAACCGAGAAAATTGACACAAAGACGCTTTCCTCTGATGCAAAATAAATTAGAAAACTGGGTAGATAGGGGAGGAGGCGAAGTGGACTATTTTGCCACTTCTGCCTTTGGTACGTTGGGAACCAATTATCCCGAACCCAACTCGATCGAAAAACAACGCGATCGCCAAGGAACAACTTCTATTATCCGCGATCCGAGACGGTGGCGACCCTTTGGTTTAGTTTCCCCGATTTACTGGCTTTGTACCGGTCAACATCACAAAGAATTAGATAAGGATTAAAACAATGACTACTATTTACATTCATGAATTTAGCACGGGTATTTTAGTCGATGGCACTGGCGGTGCTGGTGAGTGGAAATTGCGGGGTTTTTCGGGAGAGTACATGAACTCAACCCTTGCTAAAATTCCTACACCTGTACAGTTAGCAATCAAAAATCGAGAATTCGCCGTTTCTGAAGGCGCATCTAGCGAAAATCCCGCCATTATTGGACGAGAAGTTGAATACAATCAAGAAGCTTGGTCAGTAATTGCTGTGGTCACACGGGGGATAGATGAACGAGGACGAGGTGCATCTCTCTATCGCTATTTCTTGTGTGAGGGATTGAATAAATTACACCATCTTTTATATTGGCACACCAGAAACGGAAAGCCTAGTTTTAACCCCTCCGATTATAGACAAGTCGGTCGGTTTACAGAATATAACGATACTGAAACTCCTCCATCTCAGTCTATTTCAGATAATCTTAAGTCTCTTTCACAACAAGAAACACCGATAATTATTCCCCAACAAAAATCTCTATACCCTACTCCAATAACTCATAACATAGCTTTGGAAACTGAAGCCGCCAGAAATAATGAATTGATTTCTTGGGCTTGGAATGTAGAAGCTTTAGAGAAACCAAATCGCTTTTTAGTCATTTATCCTGCCAGTAAAAAAGCAGAGGATATAATAAGAGCAACATTAAGCAGTGTTCCCCTACTTCCCCCAGCTATACCCGAAGAAACCCTAATTAGAACTGCTATTAATAATTCCTGCTGGACAGGAAACTTTCAAGAAAATTTAGCCCCTATCGAAAATGCTTTGAACAATACTAAAATTCAACAGGATTATACAACCTTTTGGAATTACATATTTGAAGGTGAAGGCTCCAAAGATGCTTATGAGCAACAACTTTATGATGACTTTAAAGTACGTCTTTTGACGCTACAAGCCATAATTTGCCCTGAAAAGCTGCCAGATTTTGTCGCTTGGATAATGAAAAAAGAGAAGGATTATTATCCAATATCTCAGAGGTTTCAAGGGGAAATTGTAAAGGCAATCAACCTACAAGGTGATGGTCCCATCACTTCGCCAACTATATTTAGTAAAATTACTCAAGGTATTAATATACTTATTCTTAATGTCATTAAGCAGCCAGACTTGATAGATGCTACAGCTAAACTCTTATCAGATGAAAGCGGACTCTGGGGAATAATATACAAAGATCATACCAGTAAAAAACTGAAAAAAAGTTTAAAAGAAAGAAAACTAGATGATGCACCTTGGCAAGAAATTAAAGATGACTTAAGTAGAGTTTGGGATTCTCTTTTTGATCCCAGTGGAAAAACTCAAAAATACATCCATCTTGCTCGCCTATTTGATAAACTAGAAGTGCCATCTGAGGAACAGTATAAAGGATCTAGTTTAACCGTTTTCTTTTATCATCTCACTCAGGAAAAGATTCCTAGTGATGTATATAAACGTCATAAATTGAGGGAAGATAAAGATTATAATTTTGGTATTCAAGTTAAAAGAGATATACCTTGGTATGAACCAGTATTTAGAGAAATAAAAGAAACAGCAATATTTCTTCTATCTTCCGTGTTTAGAGGTGGAGCATCTGGCTGTTTTATTGCTATTATTTATTTTTTGCTTATATTCACTTTAGGAGGATTTTTCTTTCAAAGATTATTGAATTTAGCTAATTTATCTGTACCCGGTTTACCCGGAGGATCAAACAATTCAGAATCGCCGATTATTAAAAAAGCGATCAAAAGCTTTCCAAAGACTAAAGGGTCATTACTACAAATTCAACAAGATTTGAAGCAAACTACTAGAGCAGATGCTTCTAAACCTAACAAGAATGAGATTGATGAAGCTATTTCAAAAATTCTCGATCCTACCTATTCTTCCAATGCTGGTAACTCCTCTACTTCTAATAACTATCTCAATCTTAAAACTATAGACAAAGATAAAGACAAGTGGATTCAGGCAATCATATATTATCAATTATATAAAGTTACACCATCTAATTCTGATGATATTGATGGTATTATTGATAAGGATGGAAAAACTTATCAAGCTCTAAAATGTAATCTGTTTCAAAATATGCAACTGCAAGCAACTCAAGCAACTGCTGACAATTGTAAAAAGCTAGGGTTTTCTAAAGTTAAAGTGGCTAAAACTACCGCTAAAGAAACAACCCCATCCCCATCCCCATCTCCGACAAGAGACCAAAAAATTGAAAAGGCCGTCTCGGAATTTGATAAACCACAAAAGACAAAATATAGTTTAGAAACTTTAGTAAAAGAATTAGATGAGGCTTTTTCTGTTTCATCTTCATATAATGTAATTAATGTTCTTGATCCCAATAATGAAATTGGACTTGTCTTTTCTAATATGACTGAACCAGCAGATAAAGAAGCTTGGGTTAAAGCTATTTTACAATACCAAGAAAGTCTTAAATCTAGACTTAAAAAGGAGCAATCTATTAATATTGATGTTGATGGAGTGATTAACTATGAAAGGAATACCTATAACCTTTTGAAGTGTGATGTAGCTGCTCAACTGGGTGAAACATTAAGTGATACACCAATTTGCGGTAAAGTAAAACCAATTATCGATTCGTCAACTCCCCCAAGAGGATAGTTTTTAAACCTATGAGAATTTGGCTTTACATACTAGCAGGAATAACCTCGGCTTTAATTGGCTGGAATATCGGTCAGATTTTCTTGACTGACTTAAAAATCCTCTCTCGGTTTCCAGAGATGGTTCTTTTCCCCTGCGTCGCTATATCCTTAGGGATTGGGATGGTAATGAATGAAATATTTATTAGTAATCCCACCCGTCCTAAACTCAACTTTCGGATTGCTTTAGTTCCCCTATTAATTGCCACCTTAATCGGATTGATTGCTGGATTAGCAGCGGGTGGAATCTTTCAGCTATTAATTCAATCTGGAGTTGCTGAATTTCCTGGCAGACTTTTAGGTTGGCTTTTTGTCGGTGCAGCCGTTGGATTAGCCGAAGGACTTACTTGGCAATTTTACAGCATGGAAGCGGGGGATCGCGATCGCTTTCGACAACGGTTATATACTAGCATCATCGGTGCGGGTGTTGCCAGTTTAGTAGCGGTGGGAATCTTTGAATTTATTCGCCAATGGTTAGGCACTTCAGAAGCGTTTAGAAAAGCAGAAGATCCCCTCGGATTTGCCATTTTAGGCTTATTGCTCGGCCTAACCTTTACAATTACTAATTCTCCTAGCTACATGGCGGCACTGAGAGCCGGTAAAGGATTCGAGTACAGGAAAATCATTCCCGAACTCGAAAGCATTGATCCTCAATTTACATCGATTAATTCAGTCTTTCCTAACATCCATAAAACGCTCAAATTTGTCAGTGAATCGGATGCCGAAAAAATCGAAGAAGGACTGTCGATTCAACTTCCCGCCAAAGGAATCATCAAAATTGGTTCTGTCCGCAAAACTAAAGGTTCTGATGGTGTAGAAAGAGGATCGGATATTTATCTCCCCGGACTCCCCCCCCATATTGCTGACATCAAAATTACCCGCCGTGATGCCATTTTAGATCCTAACCCAACATTTTACAACCTTATCGAACTCAACGGCATACCTTTAACTAGCACCAAAGAAATTCCCCTTAAACACAACAACCTACTCACCTTCCATGTTAAAGATAACCACAACCCCGATGAACCCAAAATCTATCGTTTCGTCTTCTACAATCGCTTCCTTGACCCACAAGCTTAGTTTATCACTGATTATGTTAACCGCTTTTATTACCCCAGCTTGGGGAATTAAACCTGAAATCACAGATATTGAGGACATCGACGATAAAGTGACTCTTCAAATTCAAGTGACAGGAGAAGGGGGTAAGCCGATTATGGGTTTAGCTGAAAGTGACTTTCAGCTGAAAGTTCTTGATAAAAAAAACAACAAAACTTATCAAGGAAAACAACTACCTTTTGACTGGAAGTCTCCCCGAGAAACGACTCCTCCTGATGCTTGGATTGTCGTTCTCATCGACTTTAGTGGCAGTATGAATTGTTCTCAGGATCTCAACACAAAATGTGATGCCAAAGCGGTTGCTAAAGGAAAGCGAAAATTAGATGCAGCAATTAACGCGCTGGGAACATTTATTAAATTAGCCTCAGAGCGTAAAGGCAACACCTATTTATCTATTGTTCCCTTTGGGGTAGAAGGTAAAAATGACAAGCCTGGAGCCTGTGATTATTACCCAAAAGTTACTTCAGAAACTCTCGATAATTTTAATTTAGTGCAAGATGTTAAACTAACTAATTTTCTAGGTAGTCTTGCTGATAAAACTCCTTGTGCAACGACCAACTTCTATCAAGCTCTCAAAGAAACCGTCAAATTTTTTAAAAACGATAAAGAAGGTCGTTTCTATCCTAAAGATAAAGAAGGAAAACCTTTAAAACCTCAACCACGACTCTCAATTATTCTCCTTTCTGATGGCTTTGATAATAATAGTAATTATCAAGAAATTCAGAAAACTTTAGCCAATCTTCAGAACAATAAAGATATTGTTGTTCATACCCTAGGATATGGCTTAACCCCACAACAATTAGGCAAAAAATATTCCTTAGGTAAACCTGCTGTTCGTGGAGATATTAATAACCCAAAATTATCCCAAGCAACTAGAGAGCAACTAGAAAAAGAATTTGTAGATCAAAAACAGTTAGCGGAAATTGCGAAGTTAACAGGAGGAGTTACTGAATTTGCTGGTGATGCTGATGAAATTGCCGAGAAATTAGAAATTTTCCTTGATGCGATTCAAGGACGATACGAAATCAGTTATATCCAACCCAACGTTCGACGAGGAGGCGAATATGTAGCCACAGTTTTTACTCAGAAAGTAGCATCAAAATCTAAACCTTATACCCTTGATTTTTTTGGGCGTACACTTCCCTTAGAAACCAGAATATTAATGCTTATTTGTATTTTTTTTGCTCTTGGTTTGGGAGGAGTTATTCCTTTTTATTATTGGGGAAAATGGTTAAAGGAAAAACAAAACTAATCCTAAATATTTTCGGCACTTGTAAAGTCATGAAACAGATGCTTATTTATTCATCTCTCTTTTTCCTCAGTAGTTGTAATTTTCAGTTTAATCAACCTCAAACAACTTCAGAATGTCCTCAAAAACCCACAGCTATTCTCATTGCAGAAAATCTAGAAAATGTTAACCTAACCACTGAAACTATCACCAAATCTAATCAGGTTAGTGCCACTAAAGCTGTCGGATACACTTTTACAGGAAAGTCAGGACAAAACCTTAGCTATAACA
>NZ_JADBUE010000195.1:0-20633 GCF_020245805.1 Microcystis sp. M179S2
CGGTGAGGGGAATATCTCCTAACCTTTCCGGGGAAATGTAGAGAAGATCGGGAACCGGACACCAATCTCGATCGTTTTTGCTGAGAATGATCGCCCATTCGATTCCCACTTCTCCCCGTCCTTGATTCCAGCGATCGAGTATAGAAGATAAAGCCAGAGTTAAACGAGAATGAAAGAATTTCGGTGACATTTTTGGGATAGCTTCTCCATCGACTAATTCATAGGTAATATCGCCCTCGGGAGCGGTTAGTGAGAAAAATTCCGGTAAAGTGAGGGGTTTAGATGTAACGCTAGTCATAACAAATATTCTCCAGCCTGCTGTAAGTTTTACGCTATTTTTAAGCTATGTAAAAGTCCTCGCCATCTGGTAGTTTTAATCTTCTTCCACTGGAAGCGATCGCTAATATACCAGATAAACTCGGAAAAAAAGTAAACTCCTTCGGTCTAGGTTGTTCAGCAAAATGAACGTACATCGGAAATATTGTTAGCCCTTGTTTTCTAAGCTGAATAATCGTACCCTGATTTTCTTGCGTAGATACAATTACTCCCGATACGAATTGTTGCCTTAGTTGTTGTAATGAGGGAGTTGGAATTTTTGCGCCTCTTAGCCATCTTTCAAGGTTACAGTCCTCAAAAGCCATTAATCGATTCAGCTTATTTTGTTTAAATTTCTCCAATGAATCTTGATTATATAGAATAAATTTAAGCTCATAAGGTTTATCTACTCGTCTCTTAAGTTCAATTTTCTCTCCGTCGGTAGCGAAATCATAATACCTAAGTAAATGAATAGGATCGATAATAGTTTCTTCGGATTCATCGAGCAAAAGATTAAAGCGATCAACAACCTTAATGTTGTCAAAAAGACTATCTCGGAATTGAAAGATAGGCTGATAGGTGGCATACCACATCCTAGCGAAACCCTTCAAACTCTCGAAATTTTCTGGGTATTTTTTAAACATATCTTCATAATGTTTAATTTTATTCTGATCGGCTTCTATTTCTTTCAAATATTCAGGATAATAACATTTAAAGAAAGTTTTAATCAGCGCTTGACCTCCCTTGGTAAATTTCCAATCACTTTTTAGTTTTTTAATAGAAATATCTTTAATCTTCTCCGCACCAGTAAAAACACGCATTCGAGACCGATAGTAACTCCAGTCTTTTGTGCCTCCTAAGATACACCGCATTGTTTGATATAACTCTTCAATAACGCTAATTTGGGGTAAATCTGTCAAAAGATCTTCTAACTCGGATAAAGGACGAGCTATCTCTAAAGAAGCTTCGGAACGCCAGTAAATACTTAAAAAAGGACGATCTAAGCAAGATAAACTTTCTAGCATCTTTCTCAATGACTCTCGACCACCTGATCGATCTAGTTCGAGAATTCCCTCTTCCCAAGCTTTCGGATCTATATAGGCGATCGCTTCCGACGGGATATCTGTAATCTTGCGCCCTAATACTCTGCCAACTCTTCCTAATCTTTGCCAGAAAGAATGACGATCCTTCGCAGAAAAAATTAACCAATCTAAAGTTTGTCGGGTTGGGACTGGATTTTTCTCGAAGTTAAAACCCACATCTACAGTGCTGGTTGCGAGAATAATCGGTTTTTGAACTGCTAAAAGTCTATCCTTTTGAGGTGTCGATCCGTGTATTCTTCCGTAACCCTCTTTTAATCCTCGTTCCGTCAGCAAATCGGCCAACCGATTAATGTGATCTTTAGAGTCGAGAATAACTGCACCATTGTCATTGGGATTCGCTAGATATTTTTCCTTGACTTCATCCGCGATTTGTACTAGATATTCGTCTCGTTCAATTTTCGGACGAATTTCTAGAGCCACTTTGGTCTGCGAAGGAACTTGATCGCTATTATTATCCTCCCCATCAATTCGCGCGATTCTGATTCCCGCTCTTTCTAAAGTGTTAAAAGCTTCATCACAAGCTTTCTCAGGAGTTGCCGTCAGAATAACAATTTTCCGATTGTTCTGAAAATAGTCTAAAACCTTAGAATAAGCGATAAAAAATAGCAAACTAACTAACTGTTTAGCACTATACAGATGAAATTCATCAAATATAATTGTAGAAAATCTGCTATAAAACTCACTAGCTATGTTAGATTTATCTAAGCTATTATAAGCCCAAAACGTAGCATAATAAAAAATATCAGGGTTTGTAACTAAGAAAAGTGGTCTATTTGCTCCTACTTCGGGAAAAATCGTAGCGGGATTCTGAAGGAGATTATAGAGCTTTTCTCCCGATCGTTTGCCTACCCGATCATCTGACCATCCCTGAATTTCCTTGGCCGATGCGGCCTTGACAACGTGCGTTAATTTAGCATCCCTCACAAAAGCCTCGGCCGCTTCCGCTTGTTGGGTGACAAGCGCGTTAGTCGGAGCGATATAAATCGCAGTTTGATTGGGATTATGTAAAAGAACCGTAAAACCCGCTTTTGTTTTTCCAGTTCCAGTTGGTGCTAGATCGAGAATTAAATCGTGATTGCGGGATTTTTCATACACTTCTACCTGATGTTGTAGGGCTGGTTTCATAAAATGGAGTTTATCAGGAAGAGAATCACAAACCGCAATACTTTTTGGCTCTAGCCATATATTTAAAAATTGATTATCCATAATTTCACCCTCCGCAGAATTTTAAATAAGCGGGAACAATCGATTCACCTATCTGCCAAGCTTCTCCTTGAAAGTGAAGATTTTTGAAAAGGGAGACTGGCGGAATTGCAATTAGATCGAACGATAAAAAATTTACACTAGCGGGTATATCAGCAGTATTGAGGTAGATATGACTACGATATTCCCCGTTGGGTAATAGAATAACTCTATTTTCGGAAAGGATGGTTACTTTCACTTTACTGGTGAATTTGCCTAAGCGAATATATTCGGGCAATTCTCTATTTCCGAACACTAAAGTTTGAAAACGACTTCCTCGTTCTATTATCCGTAGTCGTCCCGTTTGAGGAAAATTGCTCGGTCGAAAGGTATTCGGCTTTTTCCCGGAGCGTTTGATCGGTAAGTCTTCACGGGCGATCGCCACACGATTATTCGTCATCGCATACCAGTAACTATCGGACAGTGCGTTAAAACGTTCAAATCGAAAAGATGTCCGATCATTTTTCGGCCACGCGGGCAAAATGTAACTATCTAAAGGCGATAGGTCTTCCCGGTATCTCGGTCTACAGGTTGCGGTTCCCGTCAGACGGTAGGGAGAACGCGCCCAACCAAACGCATAAGCGAGTGCGTAGTTACCGATCGCTCCCTCGGTATAGTAGGTGTCGGATAACTCTCTAGAGGCGAAAAAAACGGGTTCGGCACACCAAAGCTCGATCAGCCTCGCACTTTCGTAAATTGTCTTTTTCGGTTCCGCTAGGGACGGGAGAGGTAATTCAAGTTGTTGCATAAAATTCGATTTTGAGATGAAGGGTTAGAAAAATTTTCGATCCTCTAACCCGTGAAAGATTTACAGCGAAACGGACGAAGCATCCTTTTTGCCTTTTCCTTTTTTGCCAACGTCTTCAGAACGAGGTTTACGGAAAGAAGCATAGGATTCATCGAGACGTTTTAAAAAGGTTTCCTGATCGTCCAAAGACCAATGGCGATCAACATCCAAGATCAACTCAGTTAACTCTTCCTCTGATAACCGCATAGAAATACCTCGCTTATTTGTCCACGGAGCGATCGCGGATTTGACGGCGGTAGTTAGCTCCTCGGTGTTAAAAGGATGTTCCAATAGCTTTTCAGGCGCTCCCAGCAAGTCGTAAACAGACTGCACCAATTCTAGAGAACTGGGTAATTCCGCCATTCCGCCGAAAACCCCGATAATTTCATTATCCATCCGTCCTAATCGACTTGAAACCGCGCCGTAACGGGTCGTCATAAGAATATTTCCGACCGTGTAGCGTAACTCGTCGGCCGTAACATCTTTTAGAGTGACGATATCGAGGAAATGAACCCCCGGTTTAATGTACTCGCTCGTGTTCAAAGCGGTAGAAGCGGTTCCTTTTTCATCACGCATCGTGCCATTCTCGAAAATAGCGTTGATCGTCCGCTCCCCGATTAATTCGGTACTCGATAAAACACTAAACGCGTCTTCTGTCCAAACCCGACTTTTCTGAGCGCCTTCACCCCCCGCAGCGAAACCGTACAGGAAACAATCGATACAGCATTCACAGGGCGCGTTCGTGTTTAAAGAACAAACTGTGCCGCCCTTGGGCGCGTTATACAGTAGGTTATTTGCTCTTAAAAATTCCCGTCCCCGCCGTCTTTCTGGGGCGATCTGTTTACGTTTTGTCATAACCAAACGGGGGATAATTGTCGGATCGTTGATTCCCGCTTGTACGAATTCACCACACATCGGCTCTCCAGACCCTTCGGTGCGGAAGATCGTTTCGGAGCGAGTAGTTCTTAAAACAACTAGCCCGATCGTTCTGCCTTTGGGGAAGTTCTCGTAAGCGGGCGCAAGAAAGGGGGTTAATTTTTCGATAGTCATAGAATCGTTTTCCTGAATATTCGTGGATTATTTATTGCTCGTTAGTTTCTGCGGCAGTTGGGGGTTGATTTTTCGATTCTTCCTTGATCCGTTGCCTGGCTTCCTGTAGGAAGAAAAGATATGCGGCTTCTAGTGTTTTTTTATCGGCTAGAAGTCTTTCTGGGCGGGATTGATAAACTTCCTCGAAAAGTTGTCTCAATACCTCGTAATACCGCTTGATCTGTTCGTATTTAGTTGCACCGACACCGTGTTCGCGGATGCGATCAAGTCGGTTGTGATAATTCTGCACTAACGCACCGAAAACCACATCCCAGGACAGATGGGCTTTGCGAGAACGAATCGCGTTGATAAACTCGGTAAACGGTTCCGCTTGCGAGGTTCGACGGAAAGAACTCCCCCGTAAGACCGCTTCTTCGGCAATACTAGCCGCTTCTTTAAGATAGCGACTTAATAGATCATGTTCATCCTTCATGCAACTCTCCAGTAAAATATTCAAGGGTTGAGAAATCTGGTGCCAAAAATACTCTAAATTCGGATCATCATGTTCTCGTAATAACCAACGAAGAATAACATAGTAAAGTTCGATCGGTCTTCTTAGCGATCGGGAGAGGTCGTAAAGGCAATCATCTTTCTTTTGAAGACTAGCAATTGTTATCGCTAATTTACCCAAACATCTTAATCGAGTTAAAATTTCCTCGGCGATTTCTTCGGGTCTTAAAGTTTTTGGCGTACTGTGACCGCTCCGCCGATATTGACCGTTTCCTAGTAACGGTTGCAAAGTAGAGGGAATCCCCTCAACTCTTCCATAAAAATTATTCCATGATTCCACCTCCAAATTACTACTGACTACAAAAGGAAACCCGAAATCCGTCGCAAGAGACAAATCTAAGGCCAAGTGAATTGTTTTCAATAAGGCTATTGAATTATTCGCATCACCCCATAAAATTGGGATAATTACGGTCGATTGGATAAACTCAGGACGTTTAGGAAAAGCCAAACCGACTACTTTGTTCAATTTGAACTCGATACCCAATTCATTGATCGATCGAGGTTTGTAAATTAACTGTTCGTTATCGACTTTATAGAACTTGAGTTCATCGATTGTGACCGTTCCTCCCTCGCCTATCGCCGCTTTCTCCTCTAAAAATCGTCTCCAAAAGCTCAATAGATCGGGACTAGACCCTTTCGGTAAAGCAAAATGAAGATAAAGCGGTTCTTGCTTAGTAGCGGCGGGAAAAGATGCGCCGACAGCCATTAATTTATAGGCGAGAGAAGCCATTGTATCCGCTTGTCTTTTCGGTTCCGCACTCATTCCCCCAGGGAGACGATTGGAAAAAGATTGAACTTTTGTCTCTGGGGGCATATTATTCGACATGAGTTCTTCAATCTGTTTCGATGTGCTACCGAGGGAGGAACGTTGTCGGGGATTTGCTTCGATATAAGCATCAAGCTCGTCTTTTGCCCGCCAAGTTCTCGCATTAGGGAAATTCAGCCATTGAGAAACTACCGCTATCATTTCTTCGGATACTTCCAAATCCGAGTCCTGGAGGTTTGTTGCCAAACGTAGTTGAAAAGATTCCCTTAAAGCCTCTTGAATCCCTTCCATTCCCCTCTCTGCGGATTTAGCTGCGAACAGACAACGGCCGTATTGAGAATTAAAAGGTTCGAGTGCGATCCTTTGTTCTTTCGATAGTCCGGTGCGCTCGCCAATCCTCTCCCAAGCTTCCTGCGGATTTATACCAGCCCCTCGATAACTCAGGTAAGCGGCCTTCAGACCTTCAGAAATGGCGAAATCGTCGGCAGTGGCAATCGGTAATAATCCAACCGCTTCGGCTTCTCGAACCGCTTTCTCTCCCGCTATTCCCGCGTATTTGCTAACATCTTGTTGAATTTTATCGGATTTGATGCCCGCTTTCTTTTTTTCTAACAATGCGATAACACAATCGAGGGTTTCCTCTGGATTTTGTTGGATCGCTTGAAGCTCGATTTTAATCCCGTCTTTCGTCGGATGGACAAGTTGTTCGATATTGTTACCGAACACCCGATCGATTCTATTTTGCCAAGCGATCGCTATCTCTTTCGTCAGATCTCGATCAGGGAATTTCTCACCTAAAAATAGTTGTCCGTCGGGATAGATCGCTAAAGACTGTAGGCTGTATTTCATCAACACTTCTTCGCAGGCTCCCAACAAAAGCGAGGTTAAATACCCTTTATCCTCCGATAAGCAAACACGAAATAATTGACAGGGACGGCCGAGAGCGATCGTTAATTCGTTCTCGACCTTACGAAGACGTTTTTCTTCCCCTATCCCCAAGTCGAATAGATCAGCCCCGATCAACATGGCCGCCCATTTTTTAATATTTCCATCTTCTGGAAAAAATCTCATTCCATCGCTGGCACTATGACCGGAATGACGCTCGATTAATCTTCTGACTAGCTCGTAATCCTCTTCGGTTTTTACCAGAGTCGATACACCGGCTAACTCCAACTGTTCCTGTAAAAAAGCCCGATCTCTCGCCAGTTTCTTAACACTACGTCCTGATTCATCTAATTTATTTAAATCATGGGTCACTCCGACGGCTAAAATTATCCCTCGTTTTTCTTCTGGCACTCCTGCGATACGGGTGATGGTTAAAAGAAATTGACAGACAGAATCTAAATGCTCGGCTAGGCTTGTTCCCTTTCTAACCCCATATTGGTAATGGCACGCGTGTAGCTTGTAAAGCTGGGGACGGATTTTTAGAAAATACCTTTCTTCTAAGGTTGGTTGGCACTCGTCTGTTATGAACATCATATTGTTCGCTCATCTCCCAATCGAATACAAGAGGTGATCAGTATAGGGGGAGACAATCCCCCATACGGCATGGATTCACGGAGCGGTCGCTCTAAGCTACGCTTTTAGTCGCCACTCGTAGCGCTTTCTTTCGATATGACGTTGCTCGAATTGATGACCTCGTTTTTTCAGAACGTGCATCGTTGCCGAAAAGCGATGGCTAATTTTTTCCGCTAGTTCTTGGCTAGAGTGCCAGCCTCCATCGGACATCAATCTCAGTAAACGATCGGATAAGTTATCACTCATAGGTTTTCACCTCAATATGTTGACTCTCGGACTAGCCTTGTCATAACCTATGAAGTAGTCAATCAACATAGACGGACTAGGCGTAAGGTCTGGTTCGTTTATTACTATATCACTTTAAAAGGTTAATATAGCAATAAAGAGAAAATTTGCAGATCGAGAGGTTGATCAGCAGCCGACTGTCCGCTAAAATGATAGTCCAGCGATAAAAGCCTCTAAGGAATTGAAAAAATATCGCAATCAAGACTGTAAATAGTCTTTTTTAAGGAATTCCCTAATAGGGATAGCTTGATAATCCCACTTTCCTCCTTTAATCAGCTTTAGGCTTGATTAAATTTTGTTTACTTTGACCGACCCATCGCAAAACATAACGGTCAACTCATCCCCGATTCGAGATTTCCTAAAACGAATAGCGGAATCGGCAATAACCCCGATCACTTCCTTATCCTTCTCAACTGTCCTCTGCTCATAGTCCTTTGTCCTCATTTATCATTACAATATAGGTATTGTAGCACAAATATTCTAAAATTACAAGTATATTTTCAAGGTGAATCGCAAAAAAGAAACAATTACACTGTCAATTCCTCCTGGAACGAAGGAGAAGCTAGAGGCGATCGCCCGACGCTTTAACATCTTTTGGGGGAAAAGTCCTAGTCCGTCAGGTCTAATCGCCGCCATCGCCGAAGGAGAACTGGAGATCGGTGAACCTTTTACCCTCTCGGCAAAGCGGGTCGAAGCGATCAAGGAAGCGATCGACCGTCTGGTGCGATCGGGTAACATCGAACCGGCCCAGACTCTTTCTAATTTTCTTTTAGAGAAGGGAAATCTCTCCCCTCAAGAGCGTCGGGAGATTTCCGAACAGGTCAGTCAGTACGATCGCGATTGGCGGCTCACGGTGGAGCGCTATATCCATGACCGGCAAGCTTTTCGGGTAATGTACAAAAATTCTCAGGGACAGACCCTAGAATTTACCGTTCGCTGTGCCGAGATCATGTTTCGGGAAAAAGAATTCTATCTAGAGATCTGGTGTGAGGAAACGGTTGACCTGCCAGAAGAAGATAGGCGAGACTTTCCCGAGCTTGTTCACAATCGCTGTCTTAAATTCTCTCGTATTCAAAGCTTGATTCCGATCGAAGAACCATGGCGAGACAGTCTCGATTTTATAGAAGTACAATTACAATTAGAAGAAGACCTCGTGAAGGCCTATGAAAGGAACACAAGGGATATCGACGACCGAGAGGTAAACGGAAAAAGGATTATAACCCGTAAAGTCTCTAGTCCTTTTTGGTTAATTCGGGAGATTTTACCCTACGGAGATTGCTGTATTGTACTTACACCAGAGCCATTACGCAACCGGATCAAACAAATTTTATTTAAATCTCGTCAACAGTACGAATAGGAGTAAGGTGTGCGATGCGACGGTAATATCGCCCTCGGGAGCGGTTAGTGAGAAAAATTCCGGTAAAGTGAGGGGTTTAGAAGATATAAGAGTCATGGTCAATTTTCAACCGAAGTGATAGGACAATCGAGCGGGAATTTTCAGATCAGGGCGATCGCTTATTTGGTAATATTCCCCGCGCATTCTCACATTACGGATTAAACTAACGGGTGGCATATTAATCACATCGTAGCCAATCACCTGATGGGTAAACATAACATCGAGAGGATTTAAAGGATAGGGATAAATAAATAAATCCTCTTTTTGTTTTGATAGGGAAAGTTCTGTCAGTTTTACTTCCGCTTTACTCATCCATTTTCCCAAACGAATCCATTTAGGAAGTTGTAGGGGGTGATGGGAAATGATAAAACATTCAAAAACACTTTCGGGAGCGATTTCTTTTGCCCTGCCAAAACTGGGAATATTTTTCTGGGTTTTTTCCATCTCCACATGATAGTTATTATTGGCATATTTCCAAGTATTGAGAACCGCCGTATGAACGATCGCCCGTGCGGGAGTGACATAAATTTTCTCTTCGTTAAGAGGATTTAAATGTTCTTGGTACTGTGGAATCTGTTCGGAACAGAAGTAACGATAACTATCGCTATTTACCAATCCCAAAGCATAACAGAGCGCGTAATTATGAATTACGGGTTCGCTTTCGTAGAGTCTGCCGATTTCACGGGTTGCGTAATAAAGACTATCATGCAGTTCTAATTGACAGGAATAAATATGTACCATAACTCTTTAAAAATTGCGAGGATCTAGGGTGAGAAATTACTCACCCGACGAAATTAGCTATTTTTTCTCGGCTTTCTTTTTCTCAATATATTGTTCAAAGTATTTTTTTGACTCCTTATTTGCTTGATCTAGAACCGATAAAATTCCTGCTTCCGTACCCGTGAGAGTTTTCACCTCAGTTAATAAAGGTTGAAAATTTTCCCCGATAAAATCGGTATGAACGATAAATTCTTCCGCCATTAATGCTTGTATTGCTTCGGTGGCTTTTTCCATAACTAAATCCTCATCTAAGGGATCGATCGAGTGTAATACTTCATCGGGAAGGCGATCATATATTGCCTGTGTCCAGCGCAAATTACTAACAATTTCCCCATCGGCAAAAATAACACCGATAAGCTCATTTCTTACCCGTCCCGTCCGGGTAGTTTGCGCGCCGTAGTGACGGGTACGCAGGATGTTATTAAAAACGTAGAGAAAACTTGCTTCTGTCGGATCTTTGAGCGTGACAATACTAGGGAAAAACACCTGCGGACGGATGTGATCTTGTTGGTTAATTCGGCTAGTCACTTCACCTACTTTTGTGTTATTTTCTCCCTTCGATGCCATAGTACCGTTCTCGTAGGGAGCGTTTAAAGTAAAACTTTCATGGGATTCATCAAAGGGTGTGATCGAAAAAGCCGTATCTACTACTACTTTCGATTTTTCTGAACCCGAATCACCGATGGCAAAACCATAAATAATACAGTCGGCGTTATTCATGGCAAATTTTACATTGTACTCACATTCTTCGGCGGTAATTAATTTGTAGTTTCGGAGTAATTCTCGACCGACTAGGCGTTCTGGAGTTGATTGCTTACGTTTAAACATCGATAAACGACTAATCGTTTTTTTGCTATCAATTCCCGCACGAACACGAGCTTTATTTAGGTCTCCATCTGTTTGAAATAAAGGATAAGATTCTGTGACTCGAATAGTCAAAAAGTGAACGTATTTTCCCATCGGTTTGTAGGGAATCTCGCCATGAAAGAATTTAGGATCGAGGGTTTTCAGTAAAGACATGGTAGGTACTCCTTGAATTAATTATTGTTTTCAGAATCTTCATCCACAGTTTGACCCTGGGCTTTTAACTCTTGATTTTCTCTGTCCTGTTCGAGACGGTAAAGAAATTCGCAGGTATCGCGAAGGAGGTTTAATTGTCTGCCAGCTAGACGCGCTCGATCGCCCTTAAAAGAACCCTCGAACACATCGATCACAAAATAACGAGCAAAAGACAATATTTTCTGTCTTTCCTGTTCTCGATCGGATAAAATCCAGCGACCTTCTGCTGTAGAAGCATGAACCCGATTCATTAAGCTGCCCACTTCCGCCGCTACTACAAAAACTAGGGCTTCTCCCTGATACATTCCTCCTTTGAGAATCGTATCGGCGGCCACATCGATCGGTTTTAAAACTGCGTTCGCTTTCGGATTATATCGTTTATTAGCTCGATAGAATTGACGATACAATTCGGTTAAGTTTTTAGGATGATTTAAGGGCGATTCTGCTGTCATATCGATAGTTAAATTGGTTCGGTTGGCTTGTACATAGGGATCGAAACAAGGATAAAAATCGTAGAGATACAGAGCGATTCGATTAGCGCTCGGTATATCGGCATCTTTGCCCCGTTTCCACTGTTTAAGGTAATGAAAAACATAGAGAGGACTGGTTTCTAAATTGATAGCGAGTTCCGTTAATTTGCCCCAATTGGGATCATAACCCGTCTTACCCTGCTTCGAGTTCACGTCTAAATGAATAGAATAGGCTGCGGTTAGGGTATTTAAGGGGGCGGAATATTTTTTTCCGTCATTATCTTCCCACTCGTTCAAGACTCGATCGAGACGGAATCGATCGCATCGGGTTAAGGACCGGATCGCTTGGGGCGCACTGTCGAGAAATACCGTCTCTTCAAATTCCGCACCGTCGCGATAGGGAGGAATAGGAGACTCAGAAACCACCGTTTTGACATCTAGAATCATCGGGAAAGCTAATCCTAACCATGCTGGCATAACCCAGGATTCCGTATCGGTGGGATCGCGGCCCGGAGGTAGGGCCATAAAATAAAAGGTTAGGGGTTTATCTTCGGGATAGGATAGTTTAAAAGTGCGGTCTTTTTTGCCATCTTCCTCCTCGTTAATTGTTTCCTTTTTCTGCCTTAATTTTTCATCGATCAGGAAACTATCGACACTCTGATAACGGGTTCGATCGAAGTTAGCGACCAGATTCTTATCAACAAAGTGCAACTTTATCGAGCTATCAAAACGAGTTTGAGCGATGTTAGCGTAGGCTTTTTGTAAAAAACTATTGGTTTCGGGAGTAAAATAATAGGTCGGGTAAAAGTACAGATAGCGATATTTGCCGTCCTCGAAACGTTTTCCTATCGCTTGGGTTTGATTCATAAGAATCTGACGCAACATCATTTCCGTTCCCGCGATACTGGAAATGTTTCGTTTGGCGTTCGAGCCTGCCAGCATTTGTTTATTGGTATAGACTTGGGGAGTAAAAAGAACCGCCGATTCCATCTGTTCGCTGACACTATAGGGAGAATGGGAGATCGAACAGAGAAGTTGACGGCCGCGACCTTGTTTTTTAGCGGCGTTGTAGTGGTTTAATTCTTTCTGGAAGGTTTCGATCGAGTGGGCCAATTCCCGACCGGGTAACTGCACCACTTGATTAACCCACTCTCGCAAATCCTCCCAACCATCGGGTAAGTTATATCCCGCAACTATGGCGGCGATTTTTGCGGCGAGAAAAGCGATTAAATCTTCTGCAACCGGTCTAATATCCTCGATTCCGGGATGCTGTTTCAGGTATTGCGCCGCTAGATAATACCATTCGTAGGGAACCCCTCCCGTATTGCCTTTCAGTTTGAGTTCTTTTAACGATTCATTAATACGCTTGATCGCTCGGATTTGTGGCAGATAATTTTCTAGATTCCAATAATGCGCGATCTCGCTAATTAAATCTAAATCCGGCGGTGCGGGTAAGTTTTTCTGCAATTTTCGCGCCTGTTCGATTTTTTCTAGGCGATCGCCCCAGATTTTCCTCGTCACCACGTCCCCGAATTCCGCTAGGCGATCAATCCGGATATCATCTTCACAATGAAAATCGTAATCCGTCGGTAAAACGCCCTGTTGTTGAAATTTAATCAGGTTTTCGCCGCGACTTCGGGCCACGGACGCTTTATTATCACCGAGGATGCGAAGGGTGGCGTTGAGGGCAGCGCGCATTAACCCAGCATCGTCGAAAAATTGGCTGTAGTAATCTGCGTATTTCATCCCCTTGCCATCTCTACCGAATCCCGTTTGTTTACGCTGTAATTCGCCGCTACAGAGGGATTTAATGGTGTCCACCACTCGATTCGGTAAGGTTTCTAGGGACACTTCTGGCGCGTTTTTGGGGGCGATATAGACAACTCCCGTAGGCAGGTAAAGTAAAGGCTGATAGTCTAGTTCTTGATGTGCTTCCATCACCGCGTTATTAAGTACGTTCGTCAGTACCCCGCGGTTTTCGGCGATGCTGTGGTAAGTGAATTTTAGTTCCCCATCGCTGAGGCTGTATAAAAGGTCTTGTAACGGAGCTTTTTCCGCGTCGTGGGGGTGTTTAATAATGGATGCGAGGCGATCGGCTAGACAGGCAAGATCGGTTAAACTTTCGAGAGCGCTATTGTTTAAGCGAGTATTTAAGCCATCTTCCGAGGTATTTCGATCGGTATCATTCCGACGCTGGGCATTTTTAGCGATATATATCAAATCATCAAGATATTCAGTCCATTTTTCTGGTTGATCGGAAAATAAAAAGCGATCTAATCCTAATTCGGGAACCAATACTTGAAAAATCTCTCGATGTTCCTCTCGTGATAGTTTGCGGATATCTCGATCGAAGTCCTCGTTAATCTCGATATATTTCGCCGGCATCGCGGGAAAAAGCGAGTAGCGGAATTTCTCGAAATCGTGGAGAATAAACCCAGCGATCGCCAACCTGCGCTCGCATTCCTTTACTACCCGTCGAACGGTAGTATTGAGTTTTTCTAGTCGTTTTTCGATGAGATTGGCGGGAAATAATCCATTAAGTAAATGAGTATTGAGAGATTGATCGCCCGCGTTATCCCGTCGAACTTTGCTTTTTCCCTCTAATTCCCGACGGCGATCGATTTCCTCGAAGAAATTTCCTCCTTTTGCCGTGACACCGATCGCTAATCGGAGTAAATTGGGTAATACCATTTCGGCAAAATCTGCCATAACTCGATCGTCGGGGTTTTCGGCTCGAATCGCCTCCCGTAGGAGTTTTAGGGTTAGCAGTTGGCGAACAGTTTCGACTCGGCGATCGCTTACTGATTCGCTAATTCCTAAATCTTCGGAAACAAGAGATTCTAAATCAATATCCTCGAACTCAAAATCCAGATCTTCATCGTCAATTTCTGTAGTGTTATCGAATAGATTTAACTGTCCCGTTTCCTCTAATTTTTTTTGTTTTTTAGGCATCTTTCACCTCTAGAGAGTCTAAATAGGGTTTGCTGAAAAAGTTTTTCCTGGGGGCAGGGTGTGGGGTGTGGGGTGTGGGGTGTGGGGTTTTACCAGTTTTGAGGTGGCCAATTACCTAATTTTCAGGGAAAAAGTGCCTAAATTTCCCCCCGATCACTCCCATATCCAGTACTTTTTAATTGACAAAAGGTCTAAAAGTCTTACCCAACAAGGTTTTTAGCTTTATTCAGCAAACCCTAAATAGTCGGTAATTTGTTTGAGATAAAGCGGAAATTGAGATAAAGCGATCGGAATCGCCTTAAAAACAAGTTCATTATCGATCGCCTCGTATTGATGCACTAAACGATTTCGCATTCCTGATGATTTCGCCCCCCCGTAATCGATTAAGATATTTGATCATCAAACGAATTCTAACGGTGACTATCTCCCTTTCCATCGTTTAAACTCCCCATTGTTTGAGCCAAAGATCGATACTGTCTTTTTGAATCTTTCGGAATTTAGCGGTATCGGCGTACTCTTTCCAAGCGCGTACACGAAATTTTAAAAAGTCTCCCGTATTTTTTTCATAGATAAGTTTTCCATCTCGTGCGACTTGATACTTCATTAATGGAGAACAGCGATCGAGTTCAATTAGATCGATCAAATCACGGTTTATCTCAAACAATTCACTCAAGATAGAGAGAGAAGTTAAGTAATCATTACTGATTTCCTTAATATGTGTTTGTCTGTTTGTTTCATCGTATGAAATTGCCAAATCCCAATCGCTATCAGGTCTATGCTCTCCGCACGCTCTGGAACCGAAGAGGATTAATAGTTTTAAATTCGGTAGTTTTTCCACAGTCGTGGTTATTCTATTGACTGTATCGATAATTTTTAATTCTTTCGTATTTCTAACCATTTTCTGCCTCCAAGGAATCTAGAAATTGAACGATCGAGCGTTGGTAGCGAGGATAATCTCGTAAAATATTAGCGATCGAGGAATGAACGATATCGGGATCAATTTTCTTGTATAGGTGTACGAGTAAGTTTCTTAATTTAATAGACTCGGCCAGTTGAACGGCTAGGTGTTCTTCTAAGATTCCCAGTTCTACGATTTGAAATAAAGCGTCGCGAGCATTATTCGGAGACTCGATATCTAAACATTTTAAAATCTGGTAATTGATATCGATGCCAGTTTGAACGATAAGCTGAATTAACCTTTCTATGGCTAATTGACGTTCTCTTAATGTACGATAATCCTCTAAGGTGATCGAACCGTACTCGCTAAGTTCGGCGAGGTATTGATTCATGAGGTTTAATTCGTCTATCGCAATCAGAGGTTGAATAGCATTTACACTCCTTTTTCTCGTAGAGAAATCTCCAGATTATTCCGTAATTGACGGTATAACGCTTTCGATTCTTCAGGATTCATGAGAAATTTTTCTTTAAATCCCTCGAATAGTCCCGTTTCCCGTTCGTATAGAAGTTGACCATCCCGCGCGACATAATGAGCGAGGATCGGTGAACATTCTTTTAAATCAATCACATCAATTTTGTCCTCGGGAATCTCTAAAGCTTGTTCGAGTAGTGTATAAATTTTCAATAGACTCGAAATATCCTTTTGATCGCTTCTTTCCTCGTATAAAACAGCGAAATCCCAATCGCTATCAGGTTTATGCTCTCCACGCGCTCTAGAACCGAAGAGAATTAATAGTTTTAAATTCGGTAGTTTTTCGACAATAGCCGTAATTTTTTCTACTAGCCTATTCATATTTAGCTCCTATCAAAAAAAATGGCAAGAATCCGATGGATATATCGATCGATGTCCCTAGCGTCTGTCTATGTCTATTATCAAACGCGGAGGAAGCAAAGAGCAACTAAATCCCAGAAAAAGTGTCCGTACACTTTGACTCCCTCATCTCTTGTTTGATGGCTAATCTTCAGAAGGTGTGTAAAAAGAGAGTTGTTCTTCTAAAAACTGGTTGTGAGCCTTGTTATATCGATATTCGTGAGCTATAGGTTCAATTCCCTCGAATTTGTTTTCAAGTTCCTCAAGTCTATTTTTAATATCGATAAGCTCCTCTGATGTTTTGTCAGTCCCGCAACAATTTTTGATTATTTCTATAGCAAGGGCTTGTTTTTCTTGCTGCTGACCAATTACCAGTACAATTGTTTGCTTGCTTTCATTGTTTAATGCCTCCATGAGCGGATGATTCAGGGTGTACTCGAAAGGGTGATCGAGAAAGATGAGAGTAAGCTCTTGGGATTTAGGCAGGTTCATAGATTTTTAAGTGGTTTGGTTTATTGGTTTATTCTAGCTCAATACTAAAATAGGGATCATGATAAAGGTAAAAACGGATGCATTCGGCTAACTAAAACATTCTCTTCTCTCCTCCATAATACTAAATTCTGTTTACAAGGCATAGGGGAGCGAGGATCGGGGAGAAATAATCCATAACTTGGGAGTTGACCACATATCTATGATATAACATGATATGGGTAGTTAGGGCAGAATAAAAAACTGGAAAATTTAGAAAAACCCCTTTTAGGGATTGAAAAAGCCGTATGCAACCTTTTCAATGAACCCTTTTTTCCGTTTTTTTTCAAATAAAGGGCAAAATCCCTATTAGGGATCGATAATCTCTTTTTTACTTTCCCTTTCTTTTTCTCGTTCCTCCAATGTCACTCGTGCGTAGGCCTGCAATTCCTTAACTCGTTCGGGGGTCAAATCGGAAATCCATTCCCCGCGTTCGTAAGATTCAAGATAATCTCGTTCTTCCGGGTCGAGATTACTAATATCCGTTCGTTTTTTATATATTATGATCGAGTCTATCGGTTCCTTGTGGGAACGAGCGTTAGGATTATTCATGGTTATCGATCTCCCGATAAGTGTTGTTTAGTGACCTCAAACGGCATCAACAGATCCACACCTCACCCCCTTGACCTTTGAACCGATGAGCGAGAGTATCCAACAACAAAGCCGATTGACCGATCGCTATAGAATAGGGTGACAGGGGAGAATGAAGACTACTCTCGTCACTAATCGGATAAATACCGAAGTGCATCGGCAGTTGTAAGCGTTGGCGAACTGCAGCGACGGGATAGGCAAGAACGAAGCTAACCAGAGCCTGATCCCGTAACTCCCGACTAATTCGATCGAGCCAAGGATTATCTGGTTGCCAAACACCGATTCCCGTCAAAACCTGTACTTTCCACGCGGAGGCAATCTCGCCTAAATCGCCGTCGTAGGTAAAGCGCCAGTTTAACCGTTCCTCTCGATACCCCTTTAAATTCAGAAACGCGAGACAATAATCGAAACGTCTGCGCGCGATCGGTGTTTTCGTGGCCTCGATCTGGCGCTTAAACTCGCCTTTTCTCCACACCTCCACCTCTAGATTACCGAGAATACTGGGTAAATCGTAGGTTTTAAAGCGATCGCATTCCTCCGGTTCCGTCGAATCGTATAACCCGCATAATAACGGACTCGACCCGCGAAAACTAGACGCATCCTCGAAAATCGGATTACCGCTTTTCCCCGATAACTCCTTCCATTCGTCGGCCCATCCTTTCACCCGACCGGCGACCCGTTTTAAACTGGTATCGAAAACCTCCTCGCATTCCTGTTGAAACTTCTGGCGACTTTCCCCGTATTGGGATTTGATCTTCGGACTCCCTAAATTCCACCAGAGTTGAAATGATTGTACCGCTCCCCAACGTTGGTAATAACCCTCGAAATTATTGATATGACGGTAGTTACTCTTGATCGCCTCCTGTAGCTGAATTCGGTCATACCGTTCCCCGACTTGTAACGGTGCGTCTTTCTTCTCGAATAACCGTTCTAGGAAAAATTTCGGAACCAGAGCGATCGCTGTGAAGTTAGTAAATTTTACCGCCGTTCCCTTTCGATCGTAGCCGCTGTGACGGCCTAAACGGCCGAAACGTTGAATAAAATTTCCCGCATCCGACGACTCAAAAATGAGAAAATTAATCTTGAAGTCCACCCCCACATCGATGGTACTCGTTCCGATCACCAGATCACGATTTAACGATGCCAACTTCTCCCGCGTTCCCGAAAGACCCGTATTTTCCCCCACCGTTAAACCGATAGTCGCCAATAATTCTCGGAAAATCGGCAGCAGACGTTTAACCGAAGCGATCGAATTGAGAATAATCGCGCCCTTGCTGCCGGGGTATCGCTTAAAATAGTCTAAAATTCGCTCTTTATTTTCTTTCAACCAATTTTCCGAAGTTTGAAAACTCGACGGTAAAGGAATAAAAGATAGCTCGATTTCCGAGGTTACTTGCCGCCATCCCTGTTGAGCGAGGGAATTGGCCTCTTCTGGGGTATCGGGAAACTGGTATTTTCCTTCTCTTACCGGGTCGATCGATCGGTAGCGAAACCCCGCTTTATCCAATCGTTTTAGTAAACCCTCGTCGGGAGTTGCGGATAGAAACAGGTATCGTTTCCCACGATTGGCCCGTCGGATTAGAAGCATGGTATTGATTATGCTGGCGACCTGTGGCGTGCCGAAAACGTGAAATTCATCGAATAGGAAGAGATCGAAATGTTTATCGATCCGGTTCCATAGCTGATCGGGGTTATCGTAGGGGGTTAAATAGGCCCCCCGATGCAGATAATGGAAAATATCGGGGTTAGTTAAGAGAATTTCCGACTGTTTCGATCGAGTCTCTAGAGCGATCGCTTTCGTTTTCCCATCCCGTTCGGCGTACAATTCCAACTCGGGCCCGGTTAAAAGATTGACCCGGGGTTGATCCGTTGGTTGAAATCGTTGAATATATGCCTCGATCTGACCCCGCTGATCCCGCGCCAGTTCGTTGGTTGGGTAGAGTCCCATAATCGGGAAATATCCTTGCAAAGTTCGCAGGTAGGCCGCTAGACTTTTCCCGTCCCCCGTCATGGCCGTATTGAAAATCACATCGATATCGGGATCGTTGAGTGCTTTCCACGTCTCCACCTGATGCCACGATAACCGCCATCCTTGCGGAACCTTGATCCCGTCTGGTATCTCGTCTGCGGGACAGGAATAGACTGGCCTGAGCGTTACTTGATAATTTACCATGAATTTCTGTCCGTAACTTCTTGCTATCTTCCATACTAACCACGATAATAGGGATGGACAAGTACCTTAACAGAAAAAGTGTCCGTATATTTATAAACTATGAGCCGGATAGGACAATCAATCACTTTATCGGTCAGTGAAAAAGAAAAACAGTCCCTAGAAATCCTTGCCAGTGAATTCGGGCTATTTTGGGGAGATAAACCGAATATATCGAAGTTAATCAAAGAAATTGCCCGTAATAAGCTTAAAATCGCTCCTAATCACGACTGGAAGCCCGAGCGCTTGCAGATGCTCCAACAGGCGATCGATTTTCTCATCGATGCCGGACAAATCCCCATCGCCCTAGAACTAACTAAACTACTATTAGAGCGGAGCGAACTGTCGGGACCCTTACGCAAAGAGCTAGAAGGCCGCCTCGATAATCCTCCCCCACCATGGCGGTGGGAACTCGATCGCTGCATTCTCCGACAACAACCCTTTCAGTTATCCTATCAGGATGCCGGCGATCGAATCTGGGAATTCCATCTTTACCATGCCGCTATCAATCGTCACGAGGATCGCTTATATCTCGATTGTTGGTGCGAGGAAACCGAGGGAAATCAAGATATTTCCGAACTACACCATAATTGGAGTTTACGGATCGATCGAATCCCCAGCGATTCCTTAATTACCCCGATCCCTAGGGGCAAATGGCGCAATCAGCTTGATAGTGTGTCAGCCGAGTTTCAGCTATTCGATGGATTAGCTCGATCGTACCGGACTAAAAGCGCTATCGATATCGCCAACGAATTGATCTCGAACGATCCCCTCGTCCGGCAGATTACCCGACAGGTAACGAGTAGCTTCTGGTTTTTCCGCGAAATTCTTCCCTACGGAGAAGATTGCTTGCTGATCTCCCCGGAAAAAGTCCGCAAGCGTTTCTATGACAAGTTGCAGCGGCTTTATCGGCGCTACGAGTCCTGAAAAGATTTTCGTCGCTGCTCAATCAAGGCTTGACATCCTCACCGCCGTAAACGGACGGTGATTCCCAAACCTCACGATTTAGGTTTCTGCTTCTTTCCCGAAGGATTTTTCGCACCTGTCTTAACAGATTTACTCTGTTCTGGTCTTATGGTCGCTCTACAGACTGACACCGCAAGCCCTGCGGCCAAAATATTTTTACTTGCGTTAATATCTCGGTCATGGTGAGTCCCACAGTCTGGACAGTCCCATTCTCGAACATTTAACGGCATTTTTTCAGCAATATACCCGCAATTACTACATCTTTTAGAGCTAGGAAACCATCTATCTATTTCGATGTA
>NZ_JADBUE010000196.1:0-28675 GCF_020245805.1 Microcystis sp. M179S2
GCCTGTAAACAAGCCTGATAGAATGAAGGTAACATTTTAAAATTTTGAGTGGTTGTCCTAACCACTCTATTTCTTTAGGGGGTCGTTTGGCTAGACCCCCCGCTCTATCTAGCTTGTAGCCCCTCTGTCACCCCTTGAACTGAATGGGTTAGAATTGCTCTCTCGTCTGCAAGAGGATGAACAACTTCAGGGGATACCAGTAGCGATGATTACCTCGCGAGGGTCGCAAAAAATGCAGCATCTCGCCGCTGCTAAAGGGGCAAAAGGTTATTTTGTCAAGCCCTATATTGAGGATGTTTTACTGTCGGCAGCCCAACGTTTAATCGCTGGTGAGGTGTTAATCCAAAAAGACAGTCCCGCAGATTAGCCTGGGTTAACTGGCTAATTTTAATTTGTTTTCCGAAAAATCATTAAATGTTGTTGGGGCAAAGTCTCGATGATTTCTTCTGGCACTAAACCGATAGCGGCCATTTCTTTTTCTACCTGTCTGCGGGTCATTTTATGAAGGGCCTTGATGGGAATCAGGGGATTTTCACGACGGTATTCTACTAATACCACCCTACCATCGGGTTTTAAGGATTTGACCAGATTCTCCATCATCTCGCGGGGAGAGGAAAACTCGTGATAAGCATCGACCATTAAAGCTAAATTGATCGCATTTATAGGCAATTTGGGATCGGTTTCTGTGGCGAGAATTGTGGTTATATTCTTCACTTGATTTTCCTCGGCTAAAAAATCAATTGCCCCTAACATTTCCGGTTGCACATCGACAGCGAAAACTTGTTCTACTAAATTCGCCATAGGAAAACTCAAATAACCTGTCCCCGCGCCGATATCTGCCACTAGGTCTGTGGGTTTTAAATGTAGTGCGGTGATCAGATCATCGGGTTTTTCCGTGAAACGGCGACTAGGACGTTCTAACCATAACATTTCTTGGTGTCCCATGACTTTAGCGATTTCCCGTCCTAGATAAAATTTACCGATACCATCGCGACTATGAAGCGATCGAATCTGATAATATTCCTCTTGCGCTAAAACTGAAGCATCGTAGGTAAAATTTAATAATCCAAAACTGCACCAAAGCAGCATTAGGCAGGTGACGATAATAAGAATTCGTTTGATCATCATTAGAAACCCAGTGAGGTATCATTGAAATTAGCTGCCGATCATTGTACAAAGACATCTTAACAGAAACATCGAATCAATAGACCTCTTGTAAAAATCAAAAATTGTTGTTAGGTTTAGGAGTCGGTAGTCGGTCGTCAGGAGAATCAAGAATGAATAATAATCAACTAAATGGTCTATTGACAGATTTTAGGCAATTTAATCCTTATTTTTGCCGTTGTTGAACCCTCAAAAATTAATTGTGCATTAATCTATATCGTTTCCTAAGCTAGTGAGGTACACCTATTTTTCTTCCCTTTTGCCTCTTGCCTTTTGCCTAAAACCCATAACTTTTGTACCTCAGCAGACTGAAAAACGCTATATAATAAATCGGATACGCATATCGATTAAAGGTCTTCGTGACCTGATTCAGCCAGAGATGATGATTATAGCAGTTATCTTCATGGTGAGCTATGGGGTTTTGGTTTTGGGGAGACTCCGAGACGATGCCCTATCCGGTTATACTTCATCTTTATGAAAAACGCTGTAATCAGGGTGAGGGTTTTTGCTTGTTGTAGTCACTGCTTGTCAATTTACTTTACAATTCTGGTAGTTTTTGATAACATCTTGGTAGAATGTCTGTGGTTTTCTGCCAGCCAGGGGACGGTTTATATCAAGGATTATCCTAGTGTAAGCAATCTTCTCGGCTTTCTAGAAAACATTGCTAATTAACCTGAAATTTATGGGCATCTTAGATGAGCAATCTTGAGTGAAAGTGATTTGGTATTTTTTTGACATTTTAACCTCACAAAAATCTTTTGTCCTGAGGAGGTCATTTTGATCTACTATCCTAAAAACAGAAAGAAAATAATCAAATAAATAAGCACCATGAATCAAGCTGTGAACTGGAAAAAAACTGTTACCATTTGCGATCCTTCAATACAATAATTAGTCTGTTTAATTCCATGCTAAAAACTGAACAAATCCAAGTCATTATATCGAAATTTAAAGATCCCACTCTCTGGTTACTGTTTTCTCTATCGGCAATCATCTTGCTGGGGAAATTAGGACAGAGGAGTTTAGAAGATTGGGATGAAGCTATATATGCACAAATTTCCAAAGAGATTGTACAAAATGGTGACTGGATAACTCTACATTACGGATATGTGCCTTGGTTTCATAAACCCCCCCTATTTATCTGGTCAACCGCTGCTTTTTTTCAATTATTTGGGGTTGACGAATTTTGGGCAAGAGCCGCTTCGGCTTTATCGGGAGTCGCCTTAATTGCTATTATCTATTTAATTGGTAAAAAAGTTTATGGATATTGGGCAGGAGTTTTTGCTTCGTTGATTTTGTTGGCAAGTTATCAATTTGTCCATTCTGCTCGGTTTGGTACCACCGATATGATGTTGACATTCTTTCTGTTTCTATCACTTTACGGTTATCTTCATCTTCGCCAAGGCAATCAAAAATGGTGGTATTTTATTGGTACTGCTTGTGCCTTGGCTTTTATGGTTAAAGGTTTTGCTGCCATTGTTGCACCAGCTGCCATTATGATAACGCTGTTGATTGAAAGACAGTTATTAACTACTTTTAAATCAAGGCATTTTTGGCAAAGTATTGTCTTGGCTACTTTGATAATTCTTCCCTGGCATTTAACAGTGCTGCTACAGCATGGACAGGCTTTTTTGGGGAAATACTTAGGTTATCATGTAATTGAACGGGCAACCCGCCCCCTCGAGGGAAACAGTGGAGACTTTCTCTCATATTTCCGAACAGTTCTTCAATCCTTTTTTCCTTGGGTTTATCTAATTCCTTTTGCATTTATCCTCAGTGTTAAAGATACTTTAAAGCCCCATAGCTCGTCAAGAGTTCTAATCGTTTTCTTTCTGGTGGTTTTTGGTCTATATAGTTTGGTATCAACCAAATTAAGCTGGTATATTCTTCCCCTTTATCCGATTTTTGCAATTTTTATCGGTTATTTATTTCAAAAGGCACAAGCTTCTTCTACTGCTCGTTCGTGGATATTGATTAGTATAGCAACTGTAGCTTTAGTTATTTTCCCTTTAACACCTCTCAAAATTGTTGGTATTATCAGTCCTTCAGTTAAACAGATAGTAGCAGTTTTCTGTTTTGTGATTGCTGCCACTCTACTTGTTCTCATTTTACTGAAAAGGCTTACTCCTAAATCGGCGACTATTTTACTATTTGCAGTTTTTGTCTTTTCTGGAATCAGAGAAGTTAGAGGACTTTACACTGCAAGAGTAACTCCCCTAGCTGCTTTAGCAGAAGTGGCAGGGCAAGAGGATTTTAGTAAGAAAAATACCTTAATAATTGCTAAGTTATCTGCTGATCTTAATCACCCCAGTGCCTTATTTTATAGTAATAGACCGATTTGGTGGGTGAGGAGTGCCGAAGAACTTAAAACTGCCGTCAATAGCGATAAAAATCATGAAATTATTATGAGTCAAGAAGATTTTGATAATTTATCTTCTGACTATGAAATTCAAGTATTATCTGAAAAAGCTAGTCTAGTTTATGCTAAAATTTACCCTAAGAACTTTCGTGAAATAAATAAGTAAAAAATCTATTTTATAGATAGTAATTATTTAATTTTGTGGCTTGAGATAGCTAAAACATGGGATTAGATAATCAGTAAAAAATTAAAATCTTCTGCTGCCCTGATCATGAATATACTTGTTAGTCTTGCTCGATTACATAGAAAACAACTTAGTTTCGCTCTTCTGGTGTTTTTGATTATAGGTAGCACTTGGTTAGCTTTCTTATTCGCTCCAGAAAGAACAAATGATGGTCTTGTTCATTTATTTTGGAATAGTTTTTGGGCAGAGCAAGTTAAGTCTGGAGACTTATTCCCAAAATGGTATGCTCAAGGCTATGGAGGCTATGGAAATGCAGCATTTTTATTCTATCCTCCTCTTTTAAGATATGTAGCTTTTCCCTACCATTTGCTCGGATTTTCTCCAGTTGTTGCTCTAAGATTTACCGTGCTAACTATTTTGCTGATCAATATAATTAGTGCCTCAACTTTAGCAGCATATTTATTCAAAAGAAGGGGCATACTTTACTATCAACTAATTATTACTTTAGTAATTAATCCTTACCTATTTTACTGTTTATTTTGGCGCGGAGCATTAGCAGAGTGCTTGGCTATTGCTTTAATGCCTTTTTTTGTGACCGCACTTCTAAAAGTTTCTACTAGGATTACTTTTGCTAATGGTTTAGCATTAACAATTACAACTTCTTTGATAGCATTAGCTCATCTACCCAGTCTGATTATTATATTTTTTTTGTTTGGTATTTATTCGGTAATTATCCTGTTAAAAAATAGAAATTTTCGAGATTTTGGCTGGCGGATTTTCTTCTTTATAATTGGTATAACTTTTTCTTTTCCTTACCTAGTTCCTGCGGTTTTTAGTTTAAAAGAAATTCGTCAACCAGTAGGAACTTCTCTGGGGGATTGGGTGGCTTTTGGTAATAACTTTGATCAAAATCGACATACTTTTATAATTAGTATCATTTTCAGCATCTATCTAATGATTTATATCTTAAGTGTTCGAGCAGTTTGGCAGAGAAGAAATAAATTAGAAAAATTTGATTTTGATCCAGTTGCTCTCATAGTTTTGTCGGGACTGAGTTTATGGATGATTTCACCTCTTTCTTTACCATTCTACAAAATCATCTTTCCCCTGCAAAAAATCCAGTTTCCCTTTCGCTTTATTGCCGTGGCAGCGGGTTTAGTTTCTACTTTGGCAATTCTCTCTATTTCCGTGAATTTTAACCAGTTCAAAAAACGGCTTTTAGTCAGCTTGTTAGTCATTGCTGGTTTGTCTATTCCCCATTATCTTTTATTATCAAGTGTTCTAACTCCTCTTTACCAAGATTCCCAACCCAAAGAACAACTCAATAACTTGATTACTGCCAGGATTAAACAGCCATCTTATCAATCCCAAAGAACAGCAACGGCTAATTTTTTACCAGTAGAACCAATTAAAGTCGGAGGTAAAGGATTTAATCTAGCGGCCGGTCTCTTAATTATCCCAGATGTGGTAGATTATCTTCCCGCTGCCCTGAGTGAGAAAACCCCTTTCTGGAAATTTCAAGGTAATACCGTTTCTCCTGCTCAAGGTTATCAAGACCATTATGTTCGCAATGGTGACGGTCAATTAGCTATGGTCAAAGCTTCTTTATATAATCGTATTTGGGATTGCCAAATCGTCTCAGATACTCAGGTTGATCTGGGAATTACTTATTTTAGTCACTGGCACTTTGAAACTAACCCCAAGGGAATGATTAGCAGTCAGGGAATCTCTCAGGATGGCTTATTTGCTCTGCAATTAAAACCGGGAAAATACCAACTAATTGCCCAATATCGTGATTAACTAAAGGGAAAAAAAATAAATTCCCCGTCCGGGACAGGGAAAAAATCTATCTTGATCAACAAAACAATTAATCCAAAAATCCCATTAAAGTTTCGGGATCATCGATTTCATTGGAAGCAACGGGACGATTACCCATGACTGTATAAGTTTCGCTAATGTGCAGATGACTGAGAGCGATCGGACGATTGCCAGAAATCGCTAGAGTGCTACTGACTTCCATACCACTAGAGCCGACAGGACGCAATCCACCGACGGAAGAATAGGTACTAACCACTTTCAGATGGCTAACTTCCACGGGACGGCTCCCGGGTAACATTTCATCTTCCGTGAAGTGAAGATGGCTAGTACCAACAGGACGATTTTCGGGTAAGCGATGTTCAGGTTGATAGAATTTTAAGGCTTTGGAAGCCGATTCAGCGTTGTTTTTCACCGAAAGGGCGACCACTTCTTTATCTTTGGCGGTTTTAGCCGTAGTAGCTTTACCGCGTGGGCTGCTGGTCTTTTCTTCTGTGGTTGCTGGGGTTTGAGTCCCGTTCGTTTCTAGATTTTCCACCGTCATAACCTGATACTCCTTTCCGTTAATAGCTTCGGGGAAACGATAAGATTTAAGTTTAGGGTATTCTCGAAGACTTTTAATCTTTTTTTAAAATCCTCTCTAATATTAAGATACATCTTTCTTTCCCCAAAACCCTATAAGTGTTGGTAATTTGATTGATAATTTATTTTGCCTGTTCTCTACACCTAGCCGCTAATGTCCGCTTTTCAACTACAAGCACCCTTTCAACCCACTGGGGATCAACCGGCAGCGATCGATCAATTGGTAGATTCCCTGCAAAACCAGCAGCGTTTCCAAACCCTCCTAGGGGCAACTGGCACCGGCAAAACCTTCACCATTGCCGCTGTGATCGAGAAAATCGGCAGGCCTACCCTCGTCCTTGCCCATAATAAGACCCTGGCGGCCCAATTATGCAACGAATTGCGGCAATTTTTCCCCAATAACGCCGTGGAATACTTTATCAGCTATTACGACTACTATCAACCGGAGGCTTACATTCCCGTCAGCGATACCTACATCGAAAAGAGTTCTTCGATTAATGATGAGATCGATATGCTGCGCCATTCGGCCACGCGATCGCTATTTGAACGCAGGGATGTGATCGTAGTCGCTTCCATTAGTTGTATTTATGGTTTGGGAATGCCAGCAGAATACCTGAAAGCGGCGATTTCCTTAACAGTTGGTCAAGAGTTCGACCAAAGGCAATTATTACGGGCCTTGGTGTCAGTGCAGTACAATCGCAATGATTTAGAGTTAACTCGCGGTCGTTTTCGTCTGAAGGGCGATATTTTGGAAATTGTTCCCGCTTACGAGGATCGGGTGATTAAAATTGATTTTTTTGGCGATGAGATTGAAAGTATTCGTTATCTCGATCCCCTGACGGGGGAAGTTTTGCAAAAATTAGAGAGAATTAGTATTTATCCGGCCCGTCACTTTGTTACCCCGGAGGAGCGTTTAGAGGTGGCTTGTCGGGATATTAAAACCGAGTTAGATAACCGTTTATTGGAGTTAGAAAAAGCGGGCAAATTACTGGAAGCGCAACGTTTGGACCAACGGACTCGTTATGATTTAGAAATGTTGCAGGAAGTGGGTTATTGTAATGGCGTGGAAAATTATTCGCGGCATTTAGCGGGTAGGTTAGCGGGGGAACCGCCGGAATGTTTGGTGGATTATTTTCCTCAAGATTGGTTATTAGTTGTGGATGAGTCTCATGTCAGTGTGCCGCAAATTCGCGGGATGTATAATGGCGATCAATCACGAAAAAAAGTTTTGATCGATCACGGGTTTCGTTTACCCAGTGCTGCGGATAATCGTCCTTTGAAGTCGGAAGAATTTTGGCAGAAAGTTAATCAATGTATTTTTGTTTCGGCCACTCCGGGAGATTGGGAATTAGAACAGTCAGAAAATCGCATTGTCGAACAAATTATCCGACCGACGGGAGTTTTAGACCCAGAGATTTTTGTGCGACCAACCGAGGGACAAGTAGATGATTTATTAGGGGAAATTAAGGAGCGAGTGCGGTTAAATGAACGGGTTTTGATTACCACTTTAACTAAACGCATGGCGGAAGATTTAACCGAATACTTGCAAGAAAGGGGAATTAAAGTTAGATATCTACATTCGGAAATTCAATCAATTCAACGGATTGAAATTATCCAAGACCTGCGAGAAGGGGTCTTTGACGTGCTGATCGGCGTGAATTTGCTTCGCGAGGGGTTAGACCTGCCGGAAGTGTCTTTAGTGGCGATTTTAGACGCAGATAAGGAAGGATTTTTAAGAGCTACCCGCTCTTTAATTCAAACTATCGGCCGGGCTGCTCGTCATATTCGCGGTCAGGCAATTCTTTACGGAGATAATCTCACCGATAGTATGATTAATGCGATCAAAGAAACCAAGAGACGGCGCGCTATTCAACAGGAACATAACCAAAAACATGGGATTATTCCGCAACCGATTGTTAAAAGGTCAAGTAATTCAATTTTGGCTTTTCTGGATATTTCCCGTCGCCTAAATTCCCAACAATTAGAGCAGGTTTGTGAGAATATAGAAGAGCTTTCTTTGGAACAAATTCCCGAGTTAATTCAACAACTAGAAGCGCAAATGAAAGAAGCGGCGAAAAATCTAGAATTCGAGTCAGCAGCTAAATATCGTGATCGAATTAAGCAATTACGAGATAAGTTATTAAATCATGTTAGATAAACCTATGACTAGATTTATTCATGACCAGTTTGCCAAAGATTATCTCGAAGAATTATTATCTTCTCTGGGAGAGGTAAAATCGGCACGGGTTGTACGAGGAGAAGTACGAGAAATCGATGTCTGGTTTTCACCCCAGATTCTCGATAATAATCCTAGAGAACTGCTGGGATTACTGGGAAAAATGGCGATTAATCCCTGTTTATTTGAACCCTTTCGTAATCCTGTCACCGCTACAGAAATTAGAACTTGTCTGTTAAAACTATTGGAAGTGGAAGGGGAAATTAATCGTCAAGCAAATCGTCAGAAAACGAATCTTAACGATGGGGAAATCCCCCGTCTCTGGATTTTGACTCCCAGTGCTTCCTCGCAACTGTTAGGAGGATTCGGAGCTAAATTAGATGAGGAGAATTGGGGGGAAGGTATCTATTTTTTGGCTCCCTCTTTACGCACGGCAATCACCGTTATCCATCAATTACCCCCAACAGAAGCAACTCTCTGGTTAAGAATTTTAGGCCGGGGAAAAGTACAAGCAAGGGCGATCGATGAGTTAGAATCGTTACCAGAGGACCATCCTTTTCGGGTAAATGCTCTAGAATTATTATTAAACTTGAGAACTTCTTTAACTAACGATCAAGAGCTTGAACAGGAGGACAGAGAGTTAATTATGAGATTATCACCTTTATACACTTCCCGTCTTCAGGAAGAACTGGATGCTGGCCGTCAACAGGGTCTTCAACAAGGTCTTCAACAGGGTCTTCAACAGGGTCTTCAACAGGGTCTTCAACAGGGTCTTCAACAGGGTCTTCAACAGGGTCTTCAACAGGGAGAACGTCTGGTGGTAGAAAATTTATTGAAAGCTCGTTTTGGTAGTTTAGACCCAGATTTGTCCCTAATCATCGAGCGCATTTTATTATTACCAGTGGAGGAGTTTACCCCTTTAATAATTAATTTATCTCGCACAGAATTAATTGCCCACTTTTCTAATTAAAAGCATAACTCAATCCTTTGATGATACTGGATTTTAAAATTGGCTGATTAACCAGAGCAGGCAATTTTCTGGGCAAATTCGGGGATATTGAGGCTCGTTCTGGAACCAGCATCAGCTTTCTTGCTAATTTGTGGCCAATTAGCGGCAATTTAGCTCTGATGACCTGAGAATAGCTTTTCTAAAGCTTCCTTCAAGGTTGGTTCCATGACAATTTTATTTTGATAAGCAACTGTTACTCTAGCGATTGTCGGGACACTATTTTGGTCTGCCACTAGATACAAAGGTTCTACATAAAGCAGCGATTGTTCAATGGGAATAATTAATAGGTGTCCTTGCAAAACTTTAGAACCGTCCCGATTCCAAAGAGAAATCTGTTGAGAAATATCTGGATCTTGGTTAATTAAAGCCTCAATTTGATTCGGCCCGTACACTAACCTTTGTTTAGGAAATTGATAGAGTAATAACTTACCATACTCTCTATCGTCTGAACGCGCAGCTAACCAAGCGATTAAATTTTGCCGACTAGAGGGAGTATAGGGATGGAGGAGAATAAATTCTTCTTTGTCGGCATCGGGCAGTTTCATGATTAAATAATAGGGTGATACAGCCTGGGGTTCCGTGCCGTAAATTTCTAGGGGAATTTCCCATTGATCCTCCCGATTATAAAATACTTGTGGATCGGTCATGTGATAGGTTAATAATCTTTCTGCTTGGGTACTAAATAAATCTTCGGGATAACGGATATGACTGCGGAGAGTTTTCGGCATTTCTGCTAAAGATTTAAAGAGATGAGGAAAGATTTTACTCCACGTCTGAATGATTGGATCATTTTCATCGGCAACATAGAAATTGACCGTTCCATGATAGGCATCCACTACCACTTTGACCGAATTGCGAATATAGTTAAATTTATCTTTCCCCGGGTCAGAATAGGGATAGCGATCGCTGATAGTATAAGCATCAATAATCCAATGTAATTTACTACTACTATCGCCCACATCTGCCGCTACTAAATAGGGGTTGCGATCATAATTTAAAAAAGGGGCAATAGTTTGCACGCGATTTTGGATATCACGACGCATTAATAAGCGAGTTTCGGGAGTAAAATCTTGGCTAAATAACATTTGCCAATCCCGCAGATAAAGGGCAAATAGCCAACGTCTCCACCCCGTACCCACTAGGATTCCTCCCTTACCATCGTAGGTATTATAGACATTTCCATCCCCGCTAGGAAAATCCAATTCTTCTACGGTGGTGGGAGTCATCACATAATTATTAGTTAATTCCCCGTAGTAAATGCGGGGTTTACCAATGGGAATACTATAATCAATTAATTCGCTAGAGGTTTGTAGGGCCCCTTCGTCTTTATTTGTGCCGATATCTTTGACAAAATAGTAGGGTAAACCCCCGGCAGCCACTAAATTAACCGGGGAAAGAGTGAACCCATAACCGTGGGTATAAACGAGATGTTTATTCACCCAAGTGTTAGCCGAAGTGGGAACCGCACTATAATCTAATTCTCTAGCGGCAATAATGGTCTGTTGTTTTTCGGATATTGGACGTTCCTCGATGTTTTGATGCGATCCTACTCGCACTTGATAGCGATCAATATCAGCATCGGGGAATTTATAATATAAGCGAATTTGCTGTAATTGTCGGTTAGTTTCTAGCAGTGGTTTGGTGTCCCAAAGACGAATATTATCGATAGTTAGATGGTTTCTCTCTAAAACTTCGGCATTTAATTCGGCCTGTGGATCGAAAACTTGGGCATCAATTCTGTCTAAGGAAAAAGCCGCTCTTGTGGATTGAATACTTCTTTCGATATAGGGTCTTTCTCTCACTAATTCATTCGGTTGTACGACAGTCCTTTGTAATACTCCACTGATAATTGTGCCACTTATCCAAACAATTAAATAGAGAAATACAGGAACTAAGTAGGGGGAAAATACCAACTTTTTCTTGGCAGTTTTGTATAATTTGCGACGGTTTATTTTAGCAAATAATGCTTTTTCTCCTAACCATATAGAGGTTATTCCTGCAATAATTCCCAGAATAATTTCAATAAATTGACCAACATGAATATCGATATAACCCGCACCATAAACTACTCCTTCGGGAGAATAAAGTAGCAGGTAACGCTGAATAATATGGTGTAATACTAGCAGCCCCATTAACCCACTCCACAGGGCGTATAAATGACGCAGTTGCGGACGGGAAAACCCCATAAATTTTCCCTGAGAAAGACTATCACCCGAAAAAAGATAGGTTAAAATAACAGCAAAAAGAGTATATATTCCCACACCACCGAGCCATAATTCTAGTAACTGCCACAGGGGTAATTGAAAGATGTAAAAACCTAAATCATTCCCGTATTGAGGATCGTTAATATTGAAAGGAACACCATAAAAATATTTTAAAAAATTCGCCCACTGCCCAGCAATAATAAAAGATAGCATGACAGTGAATACTATAGATATTATTCGCAAAAAATACTCGGTTTTAATTAATAATCCCAAGACTAAAAAAGCGATAATTAACCCTTGCCAAAGATTACTGGAAATATCTGTTAATACTTGCCTAATCCAAACTATTTCCAGAGGAGAACTTAGGGAAGAACTAAGGTTAGGGAGATGAAAATTCGGTGTCCAGAGACTGAGGGCTAGTTTACTGTAATACAATAACATTGACCCGATCCAAGCTCCAATTCCCGTTGCGATAATCAAAAGGCCGAGTAAATTAATACTAGGAGATTGAGGACTAAGAGGATAACTATCTTCCCGGGGTTTTTGCCAACGAAAACGCTGGGCTAAACGTAAATTAGCAAAAATAAAGAGTAAAGAAAGAATCGCACTTCCCCAACCTAATCCTAGTTGCCAAGATAATTGTTTCAGGAAAGTGTTTAAATAACCCATCTCGGTAAACCAGAGGCTATTGGCTACCACTAACACCCCCAACTCCCCGATCACAAGGCAGCCAAGAAACAGTAAAATAGGTTTAGCGATCGAGCTTCGGTTATGTCTGATGAGCATGGATAAAGTGATAAAAGAGAGTCTTCTTTCATTCTAGCGATTTTAGTTTCTCCCTGCTGCTTTTTCTTAAGTAGGTGGGTAGAATTAAATATGAGATAAACGTAGGTTGGGTTGAAGCATGAAACCCAACGCCCGCATGGGTTACGCTACTGCTAACCCATCCTACAAATAATTGTGCCTCCCTACTTAATTTAAAGATAAACTTAAGAAACTATAGCCGGGTTAGGGCAATAATTTAGCTGAAAGTCAGCAATTTTCCCTAATTTTAGCGAGGATTAGCAGACTGGAGTATTTCTCGAAAAATCCTGCGTCGATAGGAAGGAGATTCATTACTCATATTCCATAAAGTTTCGTAGAAAAAGAAAGAAACACCAAAATTTTGTTGTCTCGATTTTTCCACTTGTTGAGTAATATTAACCATCGGAATCGGACGACCTTTTAAACCAGATAAAATCCCAATAGCCACGGGGATAGATTCTCTAGCTTGCTGTAATTCTGGTTGCGATAATTCCCAGTCAAAGGCGTTCATATCAGTTCGATACACTTGTATTATTAACTCATCAATCAAGTTTTTTTGTTGCCATTTTTGCCAATCTAAAAGATAGGATTCTAGGGAGAAAGTGTAGGGATTAGGAGATAGGGAAATAATCGCTGTAGGTTGGCGCTTTTTAATCATCTGGGCTAAACTATTCATATAGTCAGTAATTTTATCGGCCCGCCATTGAATCCATGCTTTATCTTGGTAATCTTGCGGTGGTAATTGTCCCGAATGTTCCCTTTGATAGAGTTTAATCGTGGTTTCATCATAGCCAAAATCGGTGGGATAACCAAAATGGTCATCAAACTGAATTCCTTCTATATCGTAGTTAGTAATAATCTCGCTGACTAAATCCGTAATAAAGTTTTGTACTTGCGGATGTAAGGGATTTAACCACACCCGTTGATGCACTTTTCCTTCCCACCAAATCACACTTTTATCCTGTCTTTGGGTTAACCAATCGGGATGTCGTTTGGCTAATTCTGAATCCGCAGGAGCCATAAAACCAAATTCAAACCAGGGAATAATTCTTAATTTTTTCCGATGACCTTGGCTAATTATTTCCTCTAAAAAGTCGCGATTTTTTAAAGATTCATGGGGATCGATCGCTCGTCCAGTAACTTTTTCTGCTACCTTAGAAGGATAGAGTGTATAACCCCAATTCCAGACCGTGGGATAAATGGTGTTAAAGTTTAAATCGGCCAACCTATCCAGGGCATCTTTTAGGGTTGCTGGTTTAAATAATACCTCACTATCGATATTAGTTAACCAAACTCCACGAATTTCGGCTTTTTCTTGGGGTTGATTGGTCGATTGTGCGGGAAAATTAAAGGTTATCGTCATGATAAAAGCAAAGATAATTAAAAATATTAACCAGCTTATTTTCCCGTATCTTTGACTATAAATCACCAAACTATCGGCGAAATTATTAAAAGTTTTACTGATTTTATTCATAATGGGAAGTGGGAAAGTGGGGAGACTTTTCAGTTATCAGTGAACAGTAAACAGTAATCAGTGAACTAATAACTGATAACTGATAACTGATAACTGAATAATGGCTAAAATAACTAAATTATCTCTCTAAATTGCGAGGATCTAGGGCATCGCGTAAACCATCACCGAGTAAATTAAAAGCTAAAACGGTGAGAATAATTAACAAAGCAGCTGGCCAAATTAACCAGGGTTGTAGAACAATAATTGAGGCATTGGTAGCCAGAGAAAGCATATTTCCCCAACTAGGATCTGGTTGTTGAATTCCCAAACCAATTAAACTTAAAACCGATTCGGCCACGATAAAACCAGGCACGGCTAACGTAGCAGAAATAATGATATAACTGGCAGTTTGGGGCAGCACATGACGCAGAATAATATAAAGTGGTTTTGCTCCCATAGCTTTAGCGGCCTGAATAAATTCCTGTTCTTTCAGGGATAAAACTTGACCGCGAATTACCCGCGCTAATCCCGACCAACTGATAAAAGAAGTAATCAGGACGATTAATAAAAAGCGTTGGGTGCTGGTTAATCCTGCGGGTAAAACGGCCGCTAGGGCCACGAGTAAATATATGCCGGGGATAGTCATTAAAACTTCCACAAAACGCATTAAAATCGCATCTAACCAACCGCCAAAATAGCCAGAAACGCCACCGACAAATAAACCGATAGGGAAAGAAATTAAAATCCCGACCAAACCGATAAATAAACTAATTCTGCCCCCGAAAATCAAGCGACTAAAACTATCGCGTCCCGATTCGTCAGTTCCCAATATATTGATTCTACCATCGCCGATGACTCCGAACAGATGGAGATCAAAAGGGATACCGGGGAATAAAGTTACTTCCTGCCATTTTGGCGGCAAAGGTAGGCGAATTTGACCGAAATTATAGGTTTCACCCTTAACCAAGAGACGCAGCGGCAAGGGTTTGTTAAAATCTCTCATTAGCTTCCGCTCACCAGTTTCTATATTAATAGCACTTTGAGTGGTGGGATAGACGTGGGGGCCAATCCACTCACCCTTGTTACTTCCCGACTGCGAGCGCCAAAAGATTTGGGTGGGGGGTAGGAGAGACTGACCGGGTTGGGAGGAGTAGGGAGAGTAGGGAGCGACAAAATCCGCCGCCATTACGCTTAAATAGAAGATTAACAGTAAAACTGCTCCCCAACGGGCGAGAGGATTATCTTTGAGTTTGTGCCACCAGTCCATAGGCGATGAGGTCAATAGGAGAGTTAATCTTTATTTTGCTAGTCTGATTGCTACAATTTATCATACCAACAAAAAAGCTGTCTAATGTTTATTAATCCCCTTGTTTATGAGAAATCCTCTGTCTATCGTCAAGATTTTGAGACAGCGCAACCGTTTAAGCATTTGGTCATCGATAATTTTTTAGTTGGGGAGCAAGCGCAAATTTTGCTGGAAAATTTTCCCAGTTTTAAGCCGCAAAAAGCCATTAGTGAGTTAGGAAAAGTTGGCGGGAAGGCGGTTAATGAGGATTTAATCGGTTTAGGGGGTGTTTATCAACAGTTTGCCCGCCACGTTCAAGCTCAAGAGTTTTTAGAGTTAATTTCCGAATTAACCGGTGTTGATAATTTAATTCCAGACCCTAGTTTTTATGGGGGTGGAACCCACGAAAATTTACAGGGTCAAGAATTAGACCCTCACATTGATTTTAACCTCGATGAGCGTCATTGGTATCATCGCCGCTTGAATTTATTAATCTATTTAAATCCCCAATGGCAAGCAGATTGGGGAGGTAATCTAGAGTTACATTCCAATCCACGTCAACCGGAAGAAAATAAGATTAAATCTTTTGTACCTATCTTTAATCGTTGTCTTATTTTTGAAACCAATGAATATTCATGGCATGGATTTTCTCAGATTAATTTACCAGAAAATAAACGGCATTTATCGCGTAAATCTCTGTCTATCTATCTCTATACCAAAGAACGTCCAGACCAGGAATTATCACCATCTCATACAACTTTTTACATCCCGCGCCCGCTGCCAGAAAATATTCAACCCTATCAAGTTTTAAGCTCAGAAGATTACCAACAAATTAAAATTTTACTGAAAAGACGGGATGATTTAATTCGTTTTTATCAAGATAGAGAACTGAAAGAATCTCAGGATTTAGTTAGTTTAAAATCCCATATTAAGCGCTATCTATCCCTCCAATATCCTCGCCTATGGAAAATTATTAAAAGTTTACTCCGTTGGCGAAAGTGACCTGAGAAAAAATCCCTACTTTCCAATCAGAGAGAGTAGGGAATAATCAAAAAAACTAACTGGGAACTTAGCCTAATAACTGGGTAGCACGGGCAGTTAAAGCATTGGCAGTCAAACCATTATAGGCCATAATTTCCCCGGCACTGGCGGTGGTTTCTCCCCGTTTCCAAGCGAAGACATCCCGACGCGCATTACTGCGTAACATAATCGGTTCTAACATGGCGCTTGTACCACCGGTTACTCCGATTAAAGCATCACCGGCAAAGAGACTGTCAAAACCAGCATCATCGAGGAAATTATTATCAGCTGCCGAGCTAGTTTCACTCATCACATCGCTAGGACGGTAGAGACGACGGGGATTAATTACCGAGACGATTTTTACACCGATTCCCGCTGCTTCTAACTGTTGTGCAGACTCAAAGACGGGTAATAAAGTCATATCACCAATGACGGCAAAAACAACTTTTTTACTGCCTTCCGATTCGTGGAGAATTACGCCGCCTTTTTCTAAAGCTTGACGGGTTTGCTCAAAAGTGGTTCGTACCAGTAAAGGCGATTTACTAGCGGTGATTGTAATGCCTTTATTGATAGTTCCTAAAGCCCATTCATAACAGACTTGAATACTGTTAGCATCGCAGGGAAAGAGAGGAAAAATATTACCATTTCGCATCATAGCGGCGAAATAATTTTCAATCTCTGGGCGTTGGTGTGTCCAACCATTACGCCCTTGCTCTAAGGCTCCAGCGGTGAATAAAGTAATAGTAGAAGGGGTGGGACGACGTAACTCGGCCATCGCTTGGGTTACAGTCTGCCAAATCGGTAAACCATTGATAGCAAAAGACTCGTAGGAACACCATAAAGTCCGCGCTCCCAAGAGAGATAAAGCGACGGCTAATCCAGCACAGGCATCCTCGCTTAAAGGCTCATAAACTTGACCGTTAGGTGCTTGGAAATAGGTATCATCGCTGGTGGGGTGAATAATCTTTAAACCGACGTTAATATTATTAATTCCCGAAGCGGCATTACCATCAGCATTAGTGACGACAAAATTGGGGTCAGCTTTACCCACAGCTACCACTAATTCCCCCATGGCAGTGGTGGCTACTTTTTTATCACCACCCACAGTATATTCCGTCATCGGTAAGGTTCCTAAATCCGGCAGCGGGAAGACTTTTTCCGTTACCACTGTTTCCACTGCCGGACCCCCTCCAGAGCGCTCGAAATTAGTACGAACAATTGCCCAAGCTTCAGGGGGTAAAGCGCGTTCCTGTAAGGCAGCAACGATATAATCTTTTTCTAAAGAATCTCCTGGATAAAGATTATGGGAAGCCGCTCCCCGTTTGTGAACTCCCGCCCCTTTAAGTTGTTTAATAATGATAACGGTTAGTTTACCTCCTAAAGCTAATTGGGCGGCTTTATCCGTGGCCATTAACACCGCTTTCATGAACTCCAGACGCTGGTTAAAAGAGAATTTGGTGCTATCTACATATTCCCCATTTTGATGAGCATTATCGAAGTCTTTGGCATTAATGAGAATCACTTCCTCGAAACCATTACCGCGCCAATAGGCTTCCATTTCGGCGTTAGTTTTCAGGGACACCATGCTATGGTGTTCTTGGGAATAGCCATTCCAGACTAAAATCGGTAGAAAATTGGTAATTTCAGGGTAAGCAGTGTGAAAATGACCAAAACTACTCATAATGTAGGGTTCTCCTAAACCACCATCCCCGATAGTCACAGGGAAAAGGGTATTAGGGTGTAATTTGGCCGCCGCCATGGCAAAATGTTGTCCTTGGCCCAAAGGACCAGCCGGCCCGAGCAGTCCGGGGATTTGTCCAGAAAGATGCCCTAAAAGTCCGTGTTTTTCCCGAAAACGTTCTCCCAATTCCCTGACGTTGCTGATGCCCATGGCTTCGAGAGAGCGATCGAGAAAGACGTTACTATAAAAACCGGGGGCATGATGGCCCACTTCGGTGAAAATATTTTTCTGGCCTAACATCATCAAAGAGGCAATCACGTCGGCAGCGCTGGCAAAACCGCCGGGGTGTCCCGATTCTTTGGTAGCGGTGATTTGTAGGGTGAGGTAACGCAAAGCATCGGCGGCTAGGAGGGTTTGATAGATAGCATTCGGGTCATTAGCGGCAATAATAGCGGTTTTTCCCTCAGCGATAGCGGCTTTTCCTGCATATTTATCAAATTCGGGTAAGGAACCCCCAAAATATTTTATTCCTTGACAAAAATCGGGAATTGTGCTAGTAGCTGTCATAAAATTAATATACCCCTTTACATACAGGCAATCGTTAAAACTATCTTACAGTTAGCGGTAACTCTCGATAGATGCGATATTACACGGGGTTTCCATAGGCGATCGACTATTTGTGCTACACTGATCGCCAATGTTAACGATAAAATTAATCCTATTGATCATGTTAAATAGCAACCAATTACAGGATTTAATCAGTAAATACCTACGTTATCTATTAATTATCGGCACTATTGCCCCCCTAACTTCCTTAGAAGCTCGCCCAGTCCAAGCCACTCCTCCGAGTAGTCCTGCACCCGCTCAAGAGGCGATTGCTCCTATCCCCGCAGAAAGCAAAGAGTACACCCTAGGAGAAGGAGATAAAGTCCGCGTCACCGTTTACCAAGTCGCGGATTTAAGCGGCGATTTCCTTGTTTTAGCCGATGGAACCCTGACTTTACCTCTGATTGGTAGCGTCAAAGTGGAGGGAATGACCGTCACCGAAGCCGGCCAAACCTTGGCCAAACGTTACACCACCTATCTCAAGCGTCCCGTGGTTACTGTTAGCATTCTCACTCCCCGGCCTCTGCAAATCGCCATCGCGGGGGAAGTCAATCGTCCGGGTACTTATACAATTAACCCCGAACAAAGCCAAAAAACGCCCCTATTGACCGAAATAATCCGGCAAGCGGGGGGAGTGACTACGGTGGCCGATATTGGTCAAGTTCAAATCCGACGCAACCTCAAGGGACAAGAACAGCTAATTCAAGCGAATCTCTGGCAATTAATCCAAAAAGGCGATACAACCCAAGATATTAGCCTCAGAGATGGCGATAGCATCGTTATTCCCACTAAAACGACCCTTAGCGTCGGGGAAGTCAATCAATTAGCCGATGCCAATTTTGGACTAGATAGCGATCGAGAAATTAATGTTACTGTGGTGGGAGAAGTTTATCGTCCGGGGTCCCATCGTATTGTCCCCACTGCCAACAATAACAATAACAACAATAATGACCAAGATCGCGGCGGCACCAGGAAACCGGCCCGACTAACCCAAGCTATCCAACAAGCGGGAGGCATCAAACCTCTGGCCGATATCCGACAGGTACAAGTGCTGCGTTATACTCGTGACGGTTCCCAGCAGAAAATCCCCGTAGATCTCTGGAGTTTGCTCGAAAAAGGTGATATGACCGGCGATATCTTTCTTCAAGAAGGGGATACGGTGATTATCCCCACTGCTACCGAAATTTCGGCCAAAGAATCAGAAACCCTAGCATCGGCTAGTTTTGCCCCTAAAACCATTAACGTGAAAGTGGTCGGGGAAGTGGTCAAACCGGGGACAATTGAAGTTCCTCCCAATACCCCTCTCAATCAGGCAATTTTAACCGCAGGAGACTTTGATAAGCGTCGGGCCAATCAGTCCACGGTGGAATTAATTCGTCTCAATCCTAACGGGACCGTCACCAAAACCTCAATTAACATCGATTTTTCCCAGGGTATCAACGAGAAAACTAACCCGATTCTCCGCAATAATGATGTGGTTGTGGTTCATCGTAACGGTCTGGCATCTGCTACCGACACCCTCGGCACGGTTTTAAGTCCCTTTACCGGTCTGACAGGCCTCTTCAACGGATTTTTTAATCTTTTCCGTTAAAAAAGTTTACTTTACCCGGATGTCATTAGCTAAGTAATCGAGCTAATAATAGATATAGAAACGGCGAAAAGTCGTGAGCGTTTACGGCTTTTCTGCTCGATAGACTCAGGAAAGAAAACTATGATTTTTCTCCTTACTCTAGCCCTACTCGCCCTGTCGATTAGCTACAATGTTCAAGGCGAAATAATTAGCCTCAGTACCCGCTTATTAGGTCTTTTTTGTGGCTTATTAAGTTTGTTCTTTACACCCCTACCGGTAAAAGTTTTTATCCTTGTCACCTTAGTCGTCTTCAGCTGGGATTTTCAGCCCTAAACCCGACTGAAACCCTAAGCATACTTAACCCATCAAAAAAACTGTTATGCAAAAACGCTATCTCGGTCAGACTAATATAGAAATTACTCCCCTTCTCGTGGGTACTTGGCAAGCAGGAAAAAAGATGTGGGCAGGTATTGAAGATGAGGAAAGTATTCAAGCCATTCGTGCCGCTTTTGAGGCAGGAATTACCACTGTAGATACAGCCGAAATCTACGGGGAAGGTCACTCGGAATTGATTGTCGCTCAAGCTTTAGCCGATGTGCGAGAACAGGTAATTTATGCCACAAAAGTTTTTGCTAATCACCTCAAATATGAGCAAGTTATCGCAGCTTGCCATCGCTCTTTAAAAAACCTCCAAACTGATTATATCGATCTTTACCAAATTCATTGGCCTAGTGGCTCATGGAACACGGAAATAGTGCCTATTTCTGAAACTATGGCCGCTCTTAATTATCTGAAAGCACAGGGAAAAATTCGAGCTATAGGGGTTTCCAATTTCTCCCGCTCTCAACTGGAAGAAGCTGGTCAATACGCCAGAATTGAGAGTATTCAACCTCCCTATTCTCTGTTTTGGCGCTCGGTAGAAAAGGAAATTATGCCCTATTGTATAGAAAATAATATTTCTATTCTGGCCTATTCTCCCCTTGCCCAGGGTTTATTAACAGGAAAATTTAGAAACGGTTATCAGTTGGCAGCGGAGGACCATAGAATTAAAAATAAACTCTTTCATGGCGAAAACTTTCAGAGGGTACAAGCGGCTTTAAATCAATTAGAACCGATTGCTGACCGCTATAATTGTTCCCTAGCTCAATTATCTCTTGCTTGGTTAATTAAACAACCCCAAACTAATGCAATTGCTGGGGTAAGAAATGCTGCTCAAGCAGTTAATAACGCTCAAGCAATGACAATTAATTTAACCCCAGAAGACCTAAAATTAATTGATAATATTGGTAAACAGGTAACTGATTTCTTGGATGATAATCCCGTGCTGTGGGATTTCTAAAAATTATACAGCAGTTATCCTAAGGGTGAGATAGAAGTTTTGGTGGGTGCATCTCAACATTTGCAGAAATACCGACAATCAGCAATTATCAGTGACTCTTAAATTGGTACAAAAATATGAACAATCGCGTCTAAGCATCCCACCGAAAAACTAATGCGCTCCGGGGTTTGGGGGCGGCGCCACGACCCCAACGGGGGGTTTGGGGGGTAGAACCCCCCAAAAGCTTGGATTGAGTGATAAAATCGGAAGTAACGCCCAATTTTAAAAGAGAGTTTCCCTTTAAAAATCCCAACTTAGTAGATTTACGAAAGTGAGATTCAGTTCCTGTTCTTTGATTGTAACTGGCTACTTAGTTGATGATAGGTGGTGCGTTAGTAACGCACCCTACGTTTTACTTAGTAGATTTACAAAAGTGAGATGCACCCTATTTAATTCCCAGGAAAAAGCCTGTATAATGACAGCTATAGTCCGATTCTTACCGCAGGATTATCCCTATGGCTAAATCCAAAAAACACAATCTGCAATGGATCAAAGAAACCCTCGATTTAAATCCAGATCATAACTGGAAATCTAGTCCGGGTAACAGTATTTTTGTAGCTGGTCGCGGTGCAGTTCGCTTTGAAGTTCCTCAGGATTGGCATTTTGAACCCGATGATAATTCCTTTCGTTTTTTAGATAGAAAACCCCCCGATGATGATTGTCGTTTAGAGGTTTCCTATAATTTACTTCCCCCCGGAGATTGGAAAGAATTGCCCCTGAAAGGAATGGTCAAAAAACTAGCTCGTGAAGATAGCCGCAATCCTCACGAAATTGGCGAAGTTATCCAAGAAAAACGCCAAACCGCACGCATTGTTTGGGTACAAATTCAATTCATCGACCCCCAAGAAAATCGGCCTGCTTATTCGCGCATTGCCGTGGGTATTGGTTCCGGGGTTCAATGTTTAATTACTATGGATTATTGGGCCGATGATGCGGACAAATTCACCCCCGTCTGGGATACGGTTATCTCCTCTTTGGTGTTAGGTTTATACATTCGCGATCCCCGCAGCGGTTTAGCTTTCCCCGACTAAAGGTAATAGCAATTTTGCAGGAAAATTTCCTTGACAAAAAACCTTAATTGTGATAATAGAAAAATCGATCGCCCGACTCGCGTGGGGATGGCTGCCGGTCCCCGCATTGACGGGATGTGCAGGAAAGCAAGAGGCACTCAGACTTAAACGCAAGCTATGACCTTGAGGAATAGTGATAAAAGTGGCTTGCATGGCAATATTTAGGGGCGATTCGGGATTATTTACCCGTTTATAACCCTGAGTGATATTAAAAACCCGACCATCGGGGGTAACTTGAGAAACCACCGCGCAGATATCGAAACTAACCGCATCTGCTTGACAATAACAATCCAGACGGGGACTGCCCAAAATCGTTAAATCTTTCTCTAGGGGGGGAGAAGTGTAGGTAATCACATCACTGCGACAGTCTAGCATGGTGCGGTCGAATATTCCCCCCGGTAGGGCGCTATGACCTCCTAAAGATGGGACCGGTCGCCAAGGATCGTGAACGATGGTATCCTCGATCGCAGGTTCTAACAAAATCGCGCTTAATTTCCCCTCATCCTCGCGCAGATTGGCTAAACCTTGACTAGCAAGATAATAAATTTGCTGATTTTCTGTTGGAAATTTATCCAGATATTGCCATTGATTAGACCCCATTTGAAATAGATACAGGGGAGGATTTTCAAATAACTCCACTTCCTGACCTTTTAAGAAATAATCAAACCATTGCAGCTGCATTTTATCCACGGGACTAATTGCCTGTTGACCATAATCTATCTCTCCTGCTTTTCTCCCCCAGGGTAGATGAGTCCAAGCACCAATAATTAGCTGTTGGGGATAGATAGAACGCGCTTGCATTTCTTGGTATAAACCCAAAGTTCCCCGGAGATGAGGATCGAACCAACCTCCGATATGTAACATCGGTAAATCGATATTTTTTAACAGGTTTTGCGGTGATAAATTTTGCCAATAGTCATCGGGAAGATAACGAGTAATCCAATCGTGATAAAAAGAATCAGCAGCTAAATCTTGCAGAATTTGGGGAGAGGCAGCAATAGGATCAAAAAGGGGTAAATTTCGGGAAGCTACCCAGAGTTTTTGATAGGCAGTTTCGTCCCCTTTTAATCTAGCTGTTTCCGCCGCTAATTGTATTGCCCAAGCGAGATTATATTGTAAATTAAATGCTTCATTTTCATAGCCCCAATCTCGATATAAATCGTGAGCGATCATTGCTGGGCAAATAGTTTTTAAAGCATCATGACCATTAGTAGCGGCGTATAATTGAGTCATTCCCTGATAGGAAAAACCATACATTCCCACCACACCCGTATTATTAGGAATAGTTAAAACCCATTCAATGGTTTCTAATCCGTCGCTAATTTCATGGGCAAATAAATTAAAATTTCCCGTCGAGTTTCCCCGTCCCCGGACATCCTGAATTACCACAATATAACCCTGACGTGCATACCAACTAGGATGGGCATAAACCACCGTAGAAGCGATCGCTTTTCCGTAGGGTTGTCGCATTAGTAAAATGGGAAAAGATTCCCTACTATCGGGACGATAAATATCGGCAGCTAAACTAATTCCATCTTTGGTGATCAAACTAGCCGTTTCTTTTTTTATGGGGTAGGGATTAAACATTATTATCTCTTTCAGATCAAAAATACTGTCAGGTGGCTCAATCGAGAAAACTTGACAGAGACCAGTAAAGCTTAACTAAATGTTACAATAAAGGCGGACTGCCTCAACTGCCTAGGACTGGAGAAAAATCAGCGATGCTACGACTAGAGAGAATTAGTAAGATTTACCCGACGGGAGAAGTGTTAAAAGATGTCACTTGGGAAGTAAAAACTGGCGATCGCATTGGGTTGGTGGGAGTCAATGGGGCCGGAAAATCCACCCAGCTGAAAATTATTATGGGGGAAGTGGAACCCACGGCCGGGGAGATCATCCGTCCTACCAGTCTCCATATCGGCTATCTCACCCAGGAATTTGAAGTGGACCCCCGTCGGACGGTACGGGAGGAATTTTGGACGGTGTTTCAAGAAGCGAATCAAGTCCACCATCAACTAATAGAAATTCCCCAGCGCATGGAAAAAGCTGATCCCGAAGAATTAGATCGCTTAATTCATCAATTGGATCGCCTACAAAGACAATTTGAAGCGTTAGATGGTTACGGATTAGAAGCGCGCATCGAGAAAATTTTACCAGAAATGGGCTTTACTATTGATGACGGCGATCGCTTGGTAAGTTCCTTTAGTGGTGGTTGGCAAATGCGGATGAGTTTAGGTAAAATTCTCCTGCAAACTCCCGATATTTTACTCCTCGATGAACCGACTAACCATTTAGACTTAGAAACCATTGAATGGTTAGAAAAATTCCTCAAGGATTTAACTACTCCCATGGTCATAGTTTCCCACGACCGGGAATTTCTCGATCGTCTCTGTACCAAAATTGTCGAAACTGAAAGGGGAGTTTCTACCACTTATTTAGGTAATTATTCTGCCTACCTACAGCAAAAATACGAACAACAATCTGCTCAGTTAAGTGCCTACGAACGTCAGCAAAAAGAACTAGAAAAACAGCAAGCTTTCGTGGATCGGTTCCGGGCCAGTGCCACCCGCAGTACCCAAGCAAAAAGCCGGGAAAAACAATTAGAAAAGGTAGAAAAAATTGAAGCCCCAATTGCCGATGTGCGTACCTTAAAATTCCAGTTTCCGCCAGCAGTGCGTAGTGGTCGGGAAGTGGTAACTATTAAAAATATTGTTCACATTTACGATGATAAAATTCTCTTTTTGGGAGCAAATCTGGAAATAGAAAGGGGCGATCGAGTGGCGTTTTTAGGACCAAATGGTGCAGGAAAATCCACGCTTTTACGTTTAATTGTTGGGTTAGAACCTCCCACAGAAGGCTCGATCGAAATCGGTAAACATAACGTTATTCCTAGTTATTTTGAGCAGAACCAAGCGGAAGCTTTAGACCTAACTAAAACTGTTTTAAATACCATTCATGATGAAGTTCCCGATTGGAAAGATGTGGAAGTTCGCAGTCTTTTAGGGCGATTTTTATTCAGTGGGGAAACGGTATTAAAAAAAGTAGAATCTTTGAGTGGTGGCGAAAAAGCGCGTCTTGCTTTAGCCAAAATGTTACTTGCTCCCGCTAACTTATTAATTCTCGATGAACCCACTAATCACCTCGATATTCCCGCCAAGGAAATGTTAGAATCGGCTTTAAAAGTTTATGAAGGCACGGTTTTAATTGTTTCCCATGATCGTTATTTTATCTCCCAGGTAGCTAACAAAATTGTCGAGATTCGGGAGGGCGAATTAATTGCCTACGCAGGAGATTATCACTATTATCTAGAAAAACTAGACGAAGAAAAACAAAAAGCCGAACAAAAACGCATTGAAGCAGAAAAAGCGGCCAAAGCTGCTGCTAAACGGGCTAAACAAAAGACCAAAAAAGGTTAGAATATAAAGCATCACCCTATCCACGATTATCCATTCATTAATTAATCTTATGGCAGCTATAAAAGTAGGCGATCGAGTTCCCAATTTTTCTCTCCCTTCCCAAACAGGGGCAACGGTTAATGTCAGCGATTTAATCGGTAGAAAATCCCTGGTAATTTATTTCTATCCCAAAGATGACACTCCGGGTTGTACCGCAGAATCCTGCGCTTTCCGCGATAGTTACGAAGTGTTTACCGATGCGGGTGCGGAAGTTATTGGTATTAGTGCCGATAGTCCCCAATCTCATCAACAATTTGCCCAAAAATATAATCTTCCCTTCACCCTTTTAAGTGATAGCGATAACCGAGTCCGTAAATTATTCGGTGTTCCCTCTACCCTATTCGTCCTCCCCGGACGAGTTACCTATATCGTTGATCAAGAGGGAATCGTCAGACATATTTTTGATTCTATGTTAGATTTTAAAGCTCACGTTACCGAATCTTTGAACACAATTAAATCTTTTTAGGTTGATGATTATGCAAGAAATTAAAACATCTATCCCATAATTGGGACAGTTCTGACTTAAAAATAAAATTAATGGTGTGTTAATTTTGACTAACACACCCTCAATCTGCTTTAGTTATTGGCAAAAATGACGGCTGGAAACAGAAGGCTAACATAGGCAAAGCTAACACCCAAAAGTTTGTCGTTATTCCTTATAAACGTCTAATTGAAATGTTAACTTATACTAAATCCGTTGAGTAGTGGTTTCAAGTTACAACATCCTAAGAAAAGCATTCCCAAATCCGTTCAGCTATGGGATAGAGAGGTGCGTAGTTCAGCCAAGGAGAATTAATCTCTCGAAGTAAAAGTGAAGGGAATTTCTCAAATAGAATTCAGTCTGTTTATATTTGACTATACTTTTACTAACTATATAGTAAAGACTTTCAGGGTGTTTTGCTTGACCACTCCAATGGACTTGCTATAGGAACGATAAAAGTTTAACTTTCTTGGCACGATGCTAAATAACAAACTACAACTTCTGTTAACCAGGGTAGGCCCATGGGCTGTTGGCGGCCTGCTCGGCGGTTTGATCGGCTCTCTGGCCGCGGTACTGCTGACTGAGGCAATTAAGCAAACCCTCAGGATTGCCTCTGACCTAGGCAACGTCTGGCTACTGCTGCTGCCTCTGGTGGGCGTTACCTTAGCAGTGCTAGTCCTGTTTGGACTGGGTAGGGGGCAACCCGTGCAGACCTTAGCTCCCCGGGGGGCAACTTCCTCTGGTCGCTGGGGTTCTCTCATGGACTGGTACTCCTTCCCCCATGACATTGCTCGCGCCGACCTGACCGGTGACGTGGTGAACGCATCCGGCGCGGAAGAGCGGTTCCCTTGGAATCTAGCCCCCTTGCGCGCCCTGGCCATCCTCTCCACCGTTGGACTGGGTGCGCCCATGGGAACAGAATCGCCGGCAGCTCATATTGGCGTGGCGACGGGAACCTGGTTAGGTAGCATAAATCCAGCCCTAGGTCAACTGGTGCGGCCCCTGGCCATCGGTGGCGGTGCGGCCAGTGTTTCTGCTCTGATGGGAATCCCTCTGGTGGGCAGCTTTTTTATGTTTGAGTTGAGTCAGCGACGCCAGGTTCCGATCACCCCGGAGCGGGCAGCGGCGATGTTAGCCGGGGGACTGGTGGGATGGGGAGTCAACGCTGCCTTTAAGCTGCAACTGATCCGGCTGGTCGTGCCGCAGGTTGCCCCGACTGACTTCTGGGATGCGGTGGGTGCCACTTTGTTGATCGGAGTGATCGCCGGCACGATTACAGCCCTCACTGGTGAGGCGATCTACTGGGCCAGAGGCTTGCGGGACAGGCCCGCCACTCGTCTCCTGATCGGTGGCCTGGTGATGCTATTCTTGGCGATCGTGATCGGACAGGTGGCGACTCCGGCAGCGGCTTTTGGACCGGGGGGAGCCGCTATCGTCTGGGCCGAAAACATTAAAACAACTCCTTACCATCTGTTAGCGGTAGCTCTGCTCCGGGCCGCGGCCACCACCGCTGCCGTTTTAGCCGGGGGCTGTGGCGGCGTGTTTGTCCCTTTTCTGGCGATCGGCGACCTCAGTGGCCGGGTGTTCGCCACCACCTTTGAGATTTCGGGGGATCTGGCGGGTGCGGCGGGGGCAGCGGCCGGTATTGCTGGCGGCTATCGCCTACCTCTGACCGCCATGGCGATGGTACTGGGGGTGGGTGGCCCGGGGGCAGCCCAGCTAACCTGCCTTGCCACAGTGGTGGTCGCCGCCCTTTCGGGATTGGTGGCCGCACGGGCAGCCAATCAACTCTCCAGTTCCCTGCGCGCAATGTTCCGCTAGAAGCCACCGTCAGGGGATTGACAATCTCCGCACTTTTAGGGCGGAGATTCTTGGGCAACATCTTGCCTCTACTAGCAACCAGCAATTCTCAGTTTTAGACATAGCAAGCCTTTTAGGGATTTAAAGAACATTTTAAAGGGGGATTTTTGGGGCAACTTTGGGTGTACTATCACGTCAAAAGCCTGAAGACTCGTGACATGAAATTTGCAATCCCATTGAATTTGACCCCGTATTATGGGAACTAACCCCCAAAAGCCTTGCTACAGGGCAAATTTAGAATTGCTGTCTTCACCCCGACATTTGAGATCAAAACCCCTAAGAGGATTTGTTAGGGGTTTTTACCCATCAGGAAACTGGTCACAACTTGTCGTAAAGTGAAATAGGACTGACCAGTGCCACCGATTTTGATTAGCAAACTCCCTTGACATCCTCACCGCCGTAAACGGACGGCGATTCCCAAACCTCACGATTTGGGTTTCTGCTTCTTTCCCGAAGGATTTTTCGCACCTGCCTTAACAGATTTACTCTGTTCTGGTCTTATGGTCGCTCTACAGACTGACA
>NZ_JADBUE010000197.1:0-6205 GCF_020245805.1 Microcystis sp. M179S2
GGACAACGAATGGGATGGTCGAGGGAATCAACAATAAACTTAAACTAATAAAACGGAGAGGCTATGGCTTGAGAAACTTTCGGAATTTTTGGGTTAGAAGTATGTTGTCTTGGCATCTTGTCTGTTGATTTAGCATAAAGGGTAACGAAGAGCCGAATAAGAGAGCCATTCTCGTACTATAATTGATAGTAGGCTTTCCCCTAGAGATTATGATTGCGGTTCCCAACTACATCAGTCCCCAAGAATATCTCGCTATCGAGCGTCAGAGCCAGATCCGCCATGGATACCGACGTGGTTTGGTTTATGCGATGGCCGGCGGTGCGGATAATCATGATCGCATCGCCTTCAATTTTCTCAAAGTCATTGACGAACATTTCGGCGACTCTACAGACTGTCGGTTTCACTCGGGTAATGTCAAGGTTAACTATCAAGATCGGTTTTATTACTATCCCGATGCTTTTGTTACCTGCGATCCGCGCGATCGCCAAGATCGTTATCTGAAACGCTATCCGAAACTAATCGCGGAAGTGCTTTCCCCCAATACGAACGCTTTTGACAAGGGTGAAAAATTCCCAGATTATCAACAGATAGAAACCTTAGAAGAATATGTATTAATTTCCCAAGAAATCCAGCGCCTGGAATGCCGTCGCCGTAATTCTCTGGGGATATGGGAAACGACTATTTACGAGACAGGTGATCGCGTGATCCTGCCAAGTATTAACCTAGAGTTAGCGATCGCCGATCTCTACCGGGGAATAGATTAAAGTTTAACGGAAGAATTGGGACTCTCTTGGGTTTGCTGGGTAAAATGTATTCTAAGATACAGTCGGCTGGCGAGCGAGTGGAGCGAACCACAAGGATTGATCGCTGCTATATAAGTTAAACTTATCACACAAAGAATAAGAGAGCCACTTATTTTTTTGGGCTTTATTTGACCTGAAAAGAAGGGGGTCGCAGGCTGGCACGGATTGCCATCATACTAAATCCAGTTATTAAAAACTGATTATTTATTCCCATTTTTGCATGAGTGCCTCTTGCATGAGTGCCTATCCTCATAAGTAGCCTATACTCAACGGATTTATTATTATGCAATCCCTATAGAACCCCCTTGAGCCATCTTGCACACTTTTCTCTTTTTGTCAAATTTTATGTTAAGAAAGATGTGACTAATGGATAGAATGATTAGGGGGAGAGTTAACAGCCATTTCCTTTTACGGCTAGGATTTATCCCTTTTTAGCGGCGATGTAGGAGGATACATTCCAGATCAAAAAGCCTACCCCCGATTGAGGAAATTCCAGATAGCGATCGCAATAATCGCCCCCAATACTGCCGTCGCCACCCCCGGAATACTCAAAGAGGCACTGGCAAGCTGTAAGGAGCCAGTTTGGATGAAAGTGAGCAGACTTCCCCCGATAAAGGCTCCGATAATGCCTAGAAACATAGTGGCGATAAAACCGCCCCCTTGAGTACCCGGATAGATCATCTTGGCGATCGCACCCGCTAGGAGTCCTAGGATAACCCAAGCAATTAAATTGAACATAATATTTGTCCTTGGCGAATGGTTTTAAAAGTGTTTGCTGCCAGAAAAAGTCGATAAAAGGACAGTTTTGCAGTTCAATTCTGCCCCTTTATCTTTACTAGGCTTTATTGATCGCATCCTTAATCGAATCAAGAGCGCCTGTCACCGCGTCTTTAACCTTTTCAGCCGTAGGCATGGCGGAAGCTTGCACTTGTTTTGCCTTTCCTTCCATCTGCATTTCTTGATCGCCAGTTAAATGCCGAGAACTTCTTCGGCTTTTCCTTCAAGATTTTTAGCGGTAGCGTTAATTTTCCCTTCGGTACTCATAGAGTTACTCCTGTGAATTTATCGATTACCTTTTTATAGTAAGCTAACTATATTCAAACGAATGATTTTTTATTATTTTATAATTTTTTCTCGAGTAATCGGAAAAAAAACATGAGTTATTCTACTGGGATTAAGAATAAATCTATGGCTAGGGCTTGCTGAAAAAGTTTGTTGGTGGGGTTAGGAGTTGATCGCCGATAAAAGTACAAGGGTTTTGAGACTCCCGGTAGTTGTAGGGGTGAGGTGCGTGCGGCCAGTCTGTGCTGAAGGCATGGCTTTAATACTTGGTTCCTTTGTACTAACTAGCTCGGCAATTTTCCAGCCATTGTTCTAAATCCTCTAGTGACTGAAAATCTAACAAAGCTTCTCCCAAGTTTTCTAACTGTTCTAGGTCAAGACTGCGGATATTGGGCAGTAATTCGGGAGAAATGTCCCCTACACGCCGATTTAATTGACGTAAAACTAGGTTAGCTTCTCCCTCTTGTCGTCCCTCTTGTCGTCCCTCTTCTAAACCCTCTTGTAAACCCTCGGACCAGATTTCTTGATAGATAACTGATTCTTTCATGATGTCCTTCCTCAGTAATCGTTGGATGATGTCTTTCTCTAATACTAACCCGGCTAGAATTGCGGTAGATGCGGCCAGATTACTTTGTTCTCGACTATCGCTGATTTGCTCGATTTCCTGGGCAATTTGCCGCAGTAAGTTTTCTTGTTTCTCAGCTTGAGCGAGTATGGCAAAGGGAAACAGTCCGGGGGCCTTTAATAGGGGTTCCGAGGGTTGTTCCCAGAGTCTGATCACTTCAAATTGATGAGAGGTTTTCCCTTGTTTATAATCATTTTGTCGGACTTTGGGGGAGTCACTTTTCCTTAGATAAATAACCACTTGATGGATAGGTTTACGGGGATAGCGTCGATAGAGTCTGGTGGCATAATCTAGCATTCTATAGGGAATATCCTCTTTAGGGTCGGTTTGGAACTCGATATGTAAGATTAATTCTTCTGACTCCAAAAAGACTAAAGTATCGGCTCTAATCGGCTCTAGGGATAATTCCGAGGGTTTAATTTCCGTTAAATCTAAGGGTTTTCCTAGTAACCAAGTGGCTAAGTCTCTGGAATATTCAAGGGCGATAAATTTACAGGTGGAATCATACATTTTTAATTCAATTATAGGTTAAGTCTGACCTGTATTTTAACAAAATTATCACCCTATCCCCAAAAATAACCAAAGGAGGGTTTTTACCCCTCCTAAAGACCAAGATATACTCAAAACTATCCTCAATGGGGATTTTATGCTTGGCGCTTACGAGAAGCAGCACCTAACCCCCAAAGATGATCGCTTCAAAAATCTCGTAGCGTTCCTTGCCGATGCGAATAATATAGATATCGTCTTGTTTCGAGGCGCTAAACGCTCCAGGAGCTGCCTGACTGGTATCTGCACCGATCGCTTTTCCCTTTTCAAAGAAAATGATACGCTTGCGACCATCGGGTTTGGTGACAGTGACATCTGCACTACCGTTACCTCGACGAGTGACACCAAAGGGACAAGATCCCGCTGGTTTTCCATCGCCCATCGAACAGGTAACATTACCCGTAGCATGGTAATTTGTCCCCGGTACTTTGGCATCGCTTTGGTTGTAATTATTGGAAATAAGGATTTTTAGGCGATAATTAGCCACTTCATTATTCCGCGCCGAGTTGCGAGTCAAACCCACTTGGATCGTATAATCGCCGTCCGCTGGTAGGATTCCCTCGTGGGCATTACCGACATTGTTCCCGATAACCATCGCCGCGTCTTTGCCGGGGACTTTACCCGGTGCGAAAATATTGAAAGAAGCGCCCCCGTTATCACTCAAGAGGCTAACCGACATATTTTGTCCAGCATTGGCGCGAATTAGGTATTGAACGACTTGTTCTCCCTTGATTTTGCCTTGAATAGTGGTTCCTTCGGTTCCGGCTTTGAATTGCACCCGTTCTTTACGGATTTCGCTGAAAGCGGGGGAAGGCAGAATAACCGGGGTGGTGATTAAGGTGGCCAGTAAAAAAGCGGAAAAGAGTTTACGCATGATTTAAGTTTTTTCCCAAGTTAATTAGATGTTTTACAGCGATCGCTAGATTTGTTGACAATTGTACTATAACGTCCGTCTAGTTTTTTTCCGAACGGGCCGATTTCGCTTTTTCTAGGGTGTCTTGACAGTTGATTTTGGCGAATTCTTCGATTTGTTCTGGTTTCAAATTAAAATCTGAACCCGCTCTTGCTTTAATTTGTTTTAAGAGTTGATCGGTTTCCGATTGGGTTAGTAAACCCGCTTGTTTTCCCGTTTCCGTGGCGACACAAACACCGTAGGTTACACCACCTGTGAATCCGAGGGTTCCCAAGAATTTCCCTCCTAGAAACAATCCGATACCCGCACCGATAACACCCGTAGTAATAGCAATTAACAACACATAAACGGGTTTCATGCTTTTTTGATCTCCTCCAATGAAGACTAAGTGAGCGTGTTATTACATAGCGCCTTCGTCCACTTTGGAATAGGGTAGGTTTTTGATAAATTTGACGATCTGGTTGCCGTTGCGGTTAAAGGAACATTGGAAGGTATTGACCATTTTATCCGTCTCGTAAGTGCCATTCACTGCGTGAGTGCCGTCGGTGCGTTGTCCTTCGTATTTGACAACGATATTACCCGGCGAGGTTTTATAAGCATTAGCGGCGCGAGATTTGCAGGCCGACAACATGGTAGCAGTATTCGCGGCATAAACTGGTAAAGTAGCGACGAGGGCGATTCCGGTGGCGATGGCGCTGAATTTTATAGACTCGAACATGATTGATTTTCTTACAGAGTAAGAGGGGCGATAATCTCTAGGATGCGTTCAAGATTTTTCGATAACTACCTAATCGTTACCGAGAAGGTGAAAGGAACGGTATGATTGCCGTCTTTCGCTTCTCCCATGAGATAGACACGAATGGTATAGTCGCCATCTTTGGGGAGTTTAATTTTAGCCATGGCGTTGGGTCCTTGGGCAGAACTGTTATAAATCGCTACATTATTACTACCCGGCGGCAGGATATTAAAAAATACACTATGCTTGTCTTCTGGGTTGCCTGTCCCATCATCAGCAAGAGAAACCATCAGGGTTTGACCTTTTCTCGCTCTTAAGACAAAATCTCGGTATTCACGCCCTGTAATTGTCCCGTTGAGGGCGGCCATATCACTGCCCCGTTCAAAGTTCACTCTACCGCTTAACTGCGCTTGTAGAGGGGCGGTTAAACCCAAACCAAGGGATAAAGCGATCGCTACGGAAGCTAAAACGTTTCGAGGGGAAATAAGCGGAAAATGTTTCATGTTTGTTTTTCAGTCAGGTACTAGGGAGTGATCATGATTTCATCTCCCTAGTTGGGTTAATCGTCTGTAAGTTTAAAATCCTTTTAGCCTTTGCGCTTACCAGATAATGCCCCTAAAGCACCCACTGTTACTAAACCTAAGATAGTACCCGGTTCGGGAACGGAAGTAGCGCGAGTAAATGTCAGTGTTGAATTACTTGAGTCTAAAACTCCACTGGAAGCATTGCCAACCCCCTTTATACCGAATAGAGTTCCGGTAGTAGAATTTAATCCAAATGCATTTGGAGAACCCGTTACGAACAATTGACCACGAGCGAATTGAGTACCGGACAGAATGATATTACCACCCACAACATTAAAAGCATTAGGACCCAGTGATGGGAATGTACCAATAACCGGTAGCGTGTATCCTAAAGCGGCAGGAGCGGAGGTGACGGAAAGAGCGGTAGCCGCGTATATCCCATCCGTGGTTAGTGCCGCGTCCGGCAACTCTATTGTCCCAGAAACTGTACCACTAACCGGGCCATCCACATTCGAGAAAGAAAAGCCAAAAGTAGCGGCGCTCGCACCAGATACAGGAGCGAGTAAAGATAGACCGATAAGGGCGACCCGACCACTGATCGATTTTTTGATAAGTGTTGATAATGTCATAGGTTTAAACTCCTCACAGAAAGGAATAAAGATAAACAGTATTCAATTATAGGGGAGTTTACGGAAAAGGTGATATCCGAAAATTCCTTATTTTTTTTGACCCCTTCCCGTTTTCTTAATACTTTTTTAAGGATTGGCTGAAAGTGTTGCCCTAAAAGACTTTGAGAACTAGGGGGGTGAGTCAGGATCGCTCGCATTCCCCCCCTAGTTAGAGTTCTTGTATGCTAGTTACAAGTAGAACAGCTTATCGCTCTTGGAGGGAGTCTGGCAAAAGTCTTACAGTCTCTAAACTCTAGCTCTCTTATGGGGTAAGCCTTCAAGCGATCGCTAACTAACAGAAACCCGAAATTTGAGTTTTTATTAGAAA
>NZ_JADBUE010000198.1:0-4343 GCF_020245805.1 Microcystis sp. M179S2
GCCAAGCTTTTCTGGTCGGAACCCCCTAAGCCGAGTTTTCAAGGTGCTGCGCCGTCCACTTGGTTTTCGAGACTGGCCTTTTAATTCTAACGTAAAGCCGCCGTTCTACGGCGGGGTTTCAGACCCAAAATTTCCGATGATGAAACGCCTCGATCGCTTCCTCTAGGGTTGGATAAATACGTTCGGTCGAGATCGTCTCGGATAGGTCTCCTTTTTTTAATTGCTGATATAAATCTTGCTTCACCCGCGCCATGGCGAAAGTAATACCACTACCGATTAATTCTCGATGTAATTCTTTCAACATATCGACCGCCGTAATATCGATATCTAGAATCGCTTCGGCGTTGAGAACGAACCACTCGACGGGGACTTCCTCCGCCTCGATCGCCGCTATTGCCCGTTTGCGAAAATTCTCGGCGTTGGCGAAACAGAGGGGTGCGTCGTAACGGTAGAGAACCAATCCGGGGATCGTCGTCGCGCCCTGCCAATCCTCGATGTCGTGCAGGCCCGCCAGATTCGGCACTTCCCCCAAAACCGCATCGTGTGGTCGCATCAGCCGTGCGAACAGATCGACCACCGATAACCCCACGGCAACGCCCACCCCGACGAGGATATCGGTGGCCAGGACACCGAACATGGTGACGAGCGCCAATCGGAACTCGCTGGTTTTGAAACAACGCAGACGGTTGAACTCCGAGATCTCGATCAGACGGAGCGCGGCGTAAATCACGATCGCCCCCAGGGCCGCTTTCGGAAACAGGGATAGCAGCGGGCGCAAGAACAAGAGTACCAAAATCACGATCAGAAAAGCCACGAGGGAAAACAGTTGCGATCGACTGCCCAGAGAATCGCCGATCGCCGTGCGACTGCCGCTACTGCTGACGGGAAAGCCTTGCATGATGCCGTTACCGATATTCACCGCTCCCAGGGCGAGTAATTCCTGATTGCCATCGATGCGATAGTTGTTTTTCGCCCCGAAGGCGCGGGCGGTCAAGACGTTATCGGAATAGCCAACGAGGGCGATACCGATGGCCGAGGAGAGTAAATAGACGAGCTGCTGGGAAGAAAAACCTCTCGGTACTTTCAAACTCGGTAAACCGGCGGGAATTTCCCCGATCACGGCGATGCCTCGCTCGTTCAGATCGAACAAATATACTGCCGATGTGGCCAGTAGAACTGCGAGTAAAGGACCGGGGGCATTGGGAAAGCGACGTTGTACCACTAGCAGGAAAATTAGAACAGCGGCGGCGAGAATCAGAGTTGGTGGGTGAATCTCGGATAAATGTCCCGAAAATTCCCCGATCTGTCCGAAAAGCGATTCCGCTTTCAGTGACATCCCGCTAATTTTTCCCAACTGACCGACGATCATGATCACCGCTACTCCGGCCATGTAGCCGACGAGGATCGGTTTGGAGAGGAGATCGGCGAGAAACCCCAACCGGGCGAAAGCGGCGACGCAGCAGACGCTCCCCACGAGTAGGGCCAATAGACTGCACAGACTGGCGTAGTTGCTCCTATCCCCGGCGACGAGGGGCATGATAGCGGCGGCGGTCATTACTGCCGTCGTCGATTCCGGCCCGACGGAGAGTTGTGGTGAGGAACCGAGCAGGGCATAGATGAGCAGCGGCGGTAGGATCGCCCATAATCCGGCGATCGGTTGTACTCCGGCCAGTTCCGCATAGGCCAGACATTGGGGAACGAGATAGGCTGCCACGGTGATCCCCGCGATGACATCTCCCCGCAACCAGGCCGAGCGATAGGATCGCAGGCGCTTTAACCCGGGTAGGGAAAACCGCTCCCTAGAAAAATTTAATCGAGTAGGCATCCTCATCTCTTCTCCTGTCATCGAAGTTCGGCGTTGTGGGAATATTGGTGGCAAGAAAGCGTTAAATATCCGTGAGTGGGAATGTCTTTTTTGCGGGACTTTCCCTTCAAAAGCGACCTCGACCTTTAGCCCTGGCGGAAAACTTTCCTGTCGGCGAGCGATCGCGTTTTTCCTCGCCTCTCCAGAGGGTTATCAATAAAAGCGATCGCTATTTACAGGCCATTACCGCGATCGTGTAGGCGTTATTATTCATGCCGTTAATATTAAAATTAATCTGATAGGGCTGTCTACCCGTGGGTGATTGGAAGGGTAAAGAATAGGTTTCGCCCCGTTTCATTTCGACATTTTTCTGGAAGGCGCTATTGACTGAATTATCGGGATATTTGAGATTGATCGTCACTCCGTATTTGCCATCGTTTTCGGGAACCATTACCCCCTTAAAAGAGGCGAATTTCACCCCGGAGGGAACGGCGAAATCGGTGTTAAAGTTATTCTTTCCTATGGCATCGATCTGTTTGCGGATATGGGTCTGATTAGTGGCTACTTCCTTGAGGTACTGACAGTTTTTCGGAAGTTCGGTAGCCTGATCTTTGGTACTGGCGACAACGGCCATCGAGGTCAGTCCGAGGATTAAACCAGCCCAGAGAAAGCTGAAAGTTTTTGTCAACATGATAGTTTTTCCCGTTAAGTTTTTCTAAAATTGGCTCTTCGGGGACGATTAAAGATAATTAAGCCTTAATTGTCCCGCCTTGACTTTTTCCGTGACCAAAGTTCTCACTAATTCTAATTTTTGGCGCGGGACTTGGTCATTATCGCTCGCAGTGGAGCGAGTTCTCCTGTTTCTTCTGGGGTTAATTTTTGTGCGTCAACCCGTGAGATGTTCAGAGAATTGCTCCTCGTTTTTACTCTCCGAACCAAGCACAAACCCCGCTCACATACCCAAGAAAGCTAGGATTCAATATTTACCTTAAATGTCGGTTTGAAGGAACTCTCGGTTTCACCGACGAGATGAAAAACCGACCAGTTTGACATACTCACCGCCGTAAACGAGCGGTGATTCCTCACCACGCCACCTTTTTAGGATGGTCGTTGAATGGGGTTGACGCTTCACAGGATACTGCTACCTTAGCGGTAGTCTTATGCCTTCCGACCCGTCCATTTAAAGTCGAACGTATGTCCTCCGGCGACCAATACTTTTTTGGGTTTGTACATACCGACCTAGGTTACGTTTTGCCTCTAGCATGGGGTTTCCAGCGGCCGTCAGCTTCCCCTTACTCATCCTCAACCCGTTGCAGGACTTTCAACCTAGTATGTTTATTGGAGGAGTATCTATGATAGGGCGGGTTTTTTAGACCACTAGAATCCTAACACAAAGCCGTCCTAAAAGGACGGGGTTTTCAACCCAAATTTTCGATAAAACAGCACTTCGACACATTTCGACACATTTCGACAGGCTCAATGTAAAGGCTCAATGTAAAGGCTCAGTGAGACGAAGCACAGCTAATATTCAGGGGAATCCTGATTCTCTACATATTTCTTAAGTTGGTCTATTGTGACACCGCCACAACTAGCCACAAAATATGCCCCCGTCCACAAAATTCTCTTATCTTGACCATATATCTCTTTCAAGTGGTCTGAAAAGTTATCCCACATCAGCTGGCAAGAAGTTGATTTTAAGTTGGCTATTAATCCACTTAACAGCTTATGGGGTGGGTAAGTCAGAAGGATATGGATATGGTCTGATTCTCCGTTAATCTCTATTACCTTCGCCTCCCATTTCTCAGCTATGTTTTGAAAAACTATTCTCAAAAACTCTAAATGCTTTTTCTGGAATACTTTCCGATGATATTTTGTCACAAGAACTATATGTACGGTGAGTTTAAAAGTGGCTCTACGAGTCTTAAAATAATTAGCCTTCATGCTATTGACACTTTTTACAATGAATTACTATACTCATAATATAAGTGGGTGGGTGGAATTAAATATAAGATGAACGTAGGTTGGGTTGAAGCATGAAACCCAACGCCTGCTCATGTTACGCTACCGCTAACCCATCCTACAAATAATTGTGCCTCCCTACTTAACACATTGAGAGGTCGAATCGATGCGAGTCATAGAGTTTAAGTTAAAAACCAATTCACACCAGAAAATAGCCATTCAAGAGGCGATCAGGGTGGGACAGTTTATTCGGAACAAATGTCTAAGATTTTGGATGGACTCTACCAAAGAAGATCAGGTTAACTATTGTACTTTGTGTAGGCTAACTACCGAATTATCTAATAGTCCTGAATTTCCTTTTGTCGGTAAACTCAACTCTATGGCTCCTCAAGCAAGTGCCGAAAGAGCTTGGTTTTCTATATCCCGTTTCTACGACAATTGTCAAAGGGGTTTGGCAAAAAAAGGCTATCCCAAATTCAAAAAGTTTTCAAGGTCTGTCGAGTACAAAACTTCTGGTTGGAAACTAACAGAAGACAAAAAGTTTATCCACATCACGGATAAAACAGGGATAGGAAAATTA
>NZ_JADBUE010000199.1:0-9787 GCF_020245805.1 Microcystis sp. M179S2
AGACAGGAGACAGGAGACGGGAGACGGGAGACAGCTATTAGGGATCGGATTTGAGTTTTCAGTTCACTGTTTCCTCACACCAGAAGTCTGACGGAGTAGTGGCTTAGATGTGTAATTAATTTTGCTTAGGTACTTAACTAATATGGAATTACGAGGGATAGAACGCAGTAAGGAAATTGGAGCGTTAGAAAACGGGTTTCTCCGAGAAACCATGAGAAAAGGGGTTTCTTCAAAAAAAACCGTTTTCTGGACTTGCCGATTGTTAATTTTTGTTCAACAGGGGTTGACAGTTCTCAAATTACTTAATACCATTCCGACAGGGGAAACCCTATTCCGTCGTGGGTGAGACGCAAAATCCAACAATCACAGGGTTGATGGTTGGTTTTCCTATAGTTCAACTTACCCTTACCAATTTGAGCAAATAAGGCAGCGCTAAATTATGAATACTAAATTAGCCATAAATTTATTAACAGAAGCTGGTAATAACTTAACGGTGACTTTGGCGGCTTTGGGGTTATTGGATAATGGGGAAACTATTAAGTCTCTCCAACAAAAAGTTGACCAAAGTATTAAGGCGGCGTTTGACAAGCAACTGCAACTTAGTAGTAAGTTGGATATTGCTGAGGGTAAGTTACAGGTTGCTGATGAGGCGCTGAGGTTGGCGGTAAGTCACAATACAACGGAACAAGAGCGTCTGTGGGAACTGAAAAAAGAACAGGGTCAGTTACAGATTGCGATTAAGAATTTGGAGGATAAAAAGAAGATTCTTGCTGATAATGGGAATGGAGATAAAGGGAAGATCAAGCAAGAAATAGAAACGATTAAAGGTAAGATTAATACAACAGATGCACAAATTAAAGACCTGACTCAGAAGATTACAGATGGATTAGCTTTAGTCGCTCGCTATGACAACTTAATTATTCAAGGGAATACCGCCCAAAATAATGCGAATTATCATAATCAATTTGTGCAGAGGTGGGATGTTGTCGGATATGAAAGTGGCAAAAGTGGCAAGAAAAAAGAAATCTATGGCTGGGTGACAAATCAAGAACAGGTTAACCTACGAGACGGTTATCAAAATCAAGCGAATCAGTTGAGAGCAGAAGCTAATAGTATTCAGGGTTCAGTTGATGATTTTAACAAGAATAAGTCTATTTTACAAGAGACGAAAGATAGTAAGAATAATGAGCTTTGGTTATTGTATCATGAATTGGATGCCAAGAATAATTTATTATCGTTTGTTGGTACAAGAAGTGATAATGAGTTAGCCTTAGTCAATCTGCAATTAGACCAAGGGAAGGAGGATTTACAGCAGTTAGAGAAAACGGAGATTCCCAGTCAGGAAAAAGCGGCGCAAGCTACTAATCTGAAGGTAACTCAAGCACAGTCAGACTTGGATAAGTTAAAGACTGATAAGCTATCAGCACAGAAAGATTTGGATAATTTTGTCAAGGATAATAAGGAGTTATTGACAACTGATTTATCTTTGGGTTTATTGAAGGATGCAATTACGAAAGTTCAAGATAAAATTACCAGTTTAAAAGGTGATTTAGCGAAACCGAATCAGTCGGCTACGACAATTAAGGGATTGAATGAAGCTATTGCTGTTGAGCAAGGTAAGTTAGGACAATTAAAGCAGCAGTATCAGTTGTTGGGATTGGAAGCGCTAGAAATCAATCAGGGACGATTGGATTCGTTTAATCAGCAACAAGCGACAGAAACTTCGGTTAATGATGCGGTGAAACTTGACACGATTGAGGGATATGTGGTTTTGCTTCCTCAGTTGGTACAGCAGATGACGGGGTTGAGTGATGTTTGGGGGGAAAATCTGAAGCAGAATCATGGTTTTACGGTGGAGGTTAATAATTTATTCGAGAATAATTTGACTGCTTTTGATGGTTTGACCAAGTATATTGGGGATAAGTTTGCTGTTCCCTATAGCGATTATTCGCTGAATAAGATACAGTTAGATGAGGCGATCGCAATTCAGGATACCCAGGTTAAGTATCGGGATGCTTTGGCGCAGGCGGTGGATGATTTAGGGGAAAATATTGCGCTTCAGAAGAAGGCGGTTGAGCAAGCAGACGCGCTTTCTGGGAAGTTAAATCATGTTCGGAATTTGATGAAGTATGAGAAAGGTTATGCAACCAGGGGGAATGTTAAGTTCATAGGAGAGGGTCCCAGTTGGGCTGGACTAATTGACTCTCTAAATACAGAAGTCTCATACAAACTAAACGACTTGACCGACCAGATTGATTTGACAAATAATGAGCAAGAACAATGGATAGAGCTAAACCTGAAAAACTATATTGAAACAGTAAAGATAGGGATTTTTCGCAAGAATGCAACAGAGGGATGGATTAGTCAAGATAAATATCCTCGCTTTCTTGCTGATATTAATGGCGACAGTAAAGCGGACATTATTGGTTTTGGCTGGAGAATCACTTATACATCCCTAGCGAATGACGACAACTCTTACCGAGATATCAGACTACAAAGTAATGTCTTTTCATCGAAATATTCCTTGTCTGGCAAAGACAACTGGCGAAGTCAGACCTCTACTCCCCGACAGGTAGCTGATATTAATGGAGATGGGAAAGCAGATATTGTCGCATTTGGTGATGACGCTGTCTATACTGCATTATCTAATGGTGATGGCACATTCAGTGACTCTCAAATTGGAATAAATAATTTCTTCAATAGTTTAGCGGGATGGACAAGTCAAGACACTTATCCACGTTATTTGGCGGATATTGACGGAAATGGAACAGCCGATATCGTCGGTTTTGGCCATGATACCGTCTTTATTTCTTTTTCTCGTGGTGACGGTACATTTAGCCCCCCTACTGTTACAGCCAATAATTTTTACACCGCAGGAGGAGGATGGACAAGCCAGGACAGTTATCCTCGCCAATTGGCAGATATCAATGGAGATGGAAAAGCAGATATTGTAGGCTTTGGTCGCCATGCTGTCTTTACCTCTTTTTCCAATGGTGACGGTACATTTACTGCTCCTAAAATCGCGACATATCGTTTTTCACAAGGAGGTGGAGGATGGTCTAGTGACAATACATTTCCTCGCCAGTTAGCCGATATCAATGGAGATGGGAAAGCGGATATTGTAGGCTTTGGAAATGAAGCTGTTTTTTCCGCGTTATCGAATGGGGATGGCACCTTTGGAAAACATCTCGGCGACGAAACCGTTGCCATAGTAACGTTTTCTATTGTAGGAGGAGGTTGGTCAAACTACAATACATATCCTCGCCAGTTGGCGGATATTAACGGAGATGGGAAAGCGGATATTGTGGGATTTGGGGGTGATGCTGTATATGCAAGTTTATCAAAAGGTGATGGCACTTTCAGCAAAGACTACACCAGGGTAGATGCTAGTTTCTTTGGCACAACAGGAGCAGGAGTTGCTGCACTTTCAGAGGGCGGAGTAATTGATGGACTTCAAAAACTCCGCCTAGAAACCGCATATTTAACACTGCAAGCTGAAAAAGATCCAGATAAATTACAGAAATATTTGCAGCAATATCAGTCTCTTGTAACCGAAGCAAATACATCCCTCGAAAACATCCGTACCCAATATTACCCCGAATTAAACCAAGCCAATACCCTTGCCAACCTGCAACAACAAATCAACAAAGAAATCGGCGACTCTGAAAAACAAATCGCCGACCTTCAATCAGAAATCACCCGCAAAAAATCCGAATCTGCCGCCGTCCTTTCCCAAGCTACTTGGTACGAAGAACAAGCCGCTACTCATTGGCAACTCAGCCGTAAAGCCGGTCCCACTTGGACAGAACAACGTCAAGAAAAAGGCAAATCAGGCAAGAGTAAAACTGTTACCATCACCCATGTTGACCACAATTGGATAATTTGGGACACCTACAGCAAACAAGCCGTTAGTCTTCGGGAATACTCTGCTAATCTCCTCAAAGGAGTTCAAACCGATACCACTAACCAAAACACCGCCAGCGAAATCCTCAAACAATGGCAGGCTGCTAATGCAGTTGCTGACGAAACCTCCCTCACCCAAGCCCAACTCACCACCCTTCTCAACCAACTCGACGCACAATTCAAACTCAACGCTGATAAAAAACAACAGATAGCTGACTGGGAAAAACTCCTCCCCACCCTGCAAATTCAACTCGACCAAGCTATCAAAAACGCAAAAACTGCCCAAAATAATGTCAGCAAAGAATGGACAGAATATCAAACTAGCCAAAAAACCTATCAAAACGCCCTCGCCGATGTCCTTCCCCGTCGCGTTGAACTAAACATTCAGGGACAACAACTCCTGCAAGAAATCAACGCTGTTCAGACTTGGGTTAACCAACAAAACACCCTCCTAACTGAAGAAATCACCCAGGTTGAAACCCTCATTACCCAACTCAAAACCCAACAGAACAAAATTCCCACCAACCTCCCAGAAAATCAATCTCTCACCCTCAAAACCCTCATCGACCAATCATCCAACCTCCTCACCCAAAAACAAATCGTCCTCAGCGCCCAACAAGCCACCTTCCTACAAAAAACAACCCTCCTCAATACTCAGAAAAAAGTTATTGAGACTCAGTATCAACTTCTTGATGCTTATTTAGAAAATCCCGACAACGACACCAGTAATCTTGAAAAACTCCTCACTGATACCCAGAAAACGCTCGCCGAAGTTCAAAAACTAGCCGAACAAGCTGAAGCCAGCAGCAACGCTATAACCGCCCTCATGGATGACGTTCAAGCCTCCCTACTGCTGCAAAACGACAAATATCTCAGCGCCATTAAAGACAAACAACAAACCTTACAAGACTTAGTAAAAGCTACTGAACTCAAAGAAAATTACACCCTCCAAGCTACCGAAAAACAAATCCAACTCAACGGACTACAAACCCAACTAATTGACCTGCTGAAAAAAGCCAATGATGCGGGAAGCAAAGAAGCCGCTAAACTCCTAGAAGTTGCCAAATATAACGACTTTGCTACCGTTGCGGAACTCTATCAACGAGACTATCGAGATTTAGCTAACGATAAAGGCGGTAGTAGTAGCAAAGGAATTGCCCGTCCCGAAGACTTGCAACTGGCGGATTATTATTACAATGAAATGGTGAAATATCGGCAACTGAAAACAGAAGCCGAACAACAAATTGCTGAATTTACCCAAATTCGTACCCTCGCCGAAAGCCAAATCACCGCTATCCAACAACAGCAGGGACTCGCCGCCGAAGAATTGGCACAACTCAACAAAAGTATTGGCAACTCCCAAGAACAGATTGATGCCAAACAAGAAGAACTCGCCATTGCCCAATTCCGTATTGATGCCCTCAGTCAAATTCGCAACTGGACAGAACAAACTGTAGCCCAATTATTATTAGTTGAAAAACTCAACTTTGCCCAGGCAAAATTAGAACAAGATATTGCAAGCAATCGCCAATATCTCATCGACGATGCGGTTAAAGCTCAACTCGACAAACAGCGATTAGATATAGAACGAGATCGTCAAATAGCCATCACCAAACTCGAACAACTCAACCAGATTAAAACGGAAGAAGCCTTACAAACTGCAATTAATAACTTGCGGTCTGACTTAGGCGCAAATCCCCTCGAAGAGATTATCAAACAAGCCGACTACAAAGGCGAACTAGCCGGAATCCTCGCCGATTTAGACGCATTCAAACAGCGCCAACCTAACTTACCCCAAGACATCAAAACCTTATTAACCGCAACTACCCAGGATATTCACACAGCTTTACAAGGTAAAGAAGCCAAAACCATTCAGGATAACTTGCTCAAAACTGCCACCGCTTTAGTTGATCAATCTAATAAACTAAACGCTGAAGTTGCCAAATTAGATCAAGAAGAACAGAAATATATAGCCTTACTCAAGCAATCGGAAACTAACCTGCAAAGCGCGACTAAATCTCTCTATGATGAGATTAAAAATGGTCAAGTATCAGAACAAGAAAAAGCCTTAATTAATGCGAAGAATTTAGAGATTCTGTATAAAATTGGCTATGCTCAAGGCGCAGTTGATTTATCTAGCGAATTAGCTAAACAATCAAAAACAATTCTTGAACAGATTCTTCAGGGAAGGATTCAGGAAAGAAAAGCGAGAAAGAAAGCTTTTGTCAATGAAATTATTGGCACTGTTACCTTAGTTATTAGTGCTGCTTCAGCAGTCCTCACTGCTGGCGCATCATTAGGAATCAACGCCGCTTTAGGGTTATCAGCCGGAACAATTTCTTCGATTACCGCCACTCTTAATACCATCACCACATCCCTGGGCGTCTTGCAAGCCGCCTATAATGGAGATTGGTCAACCGCTATTTTTCGAGCCGGTTTATCCCTGGCTGGCAGTTTAGGAGATATAGCAGGGCTTTCGCCGCAAACAGTAACCGCCCTCAAAACCTCAATTAATAGTGCTTATGTTGCCTATAAAGGGGGAGACTCTATCGCTGTTTTACTCAGTGCCATTCAAGGAGTAGGGGCAATCGCAGCAGATGGAATTGATTTGAGCGATTTATCTAAAGTCTCAGATGCAAAAACTCTTTTAATCACAGCTTCCCAGATTTCAACAGTAGTTCACAGTGGTATTCAAGCCATTGAAAATGGGGATGTTTTAAAAGGTATTCAAGCCCTTGGACAAGCATTAGGAACAATCAGTAAAAACTTTAGCTTGGGGTTAGAAGAAGTAGCCAAACAGCAATTAGAAGAATTAACTGGGCTGGGCTGGGAGAAGCTTAATAAGATTATTGATTTGGGCGGTAATGCCTACAATGCGATTAAGAATGAAGATTGGAGTGATTTGGTAAAAGCCATTGGCGGCACGATTAAGATTATTGATGAAGATTTCGCCTCAGAAGCTGAACAACAGGGAAGGAAAGCCCTGCAAGACTTAACCGGATTAACCTGGGATGACTTTGAGACACTGACAAAAGCATCACAATCTCTCAGGGTAGCTATTAAAACCAAAAATATTGCCGATATTTCTGCCTCCTTGAACCAAATAGCTAACGTTTGGATTGATGACAAAACTCTCAATCAGAAACTGGTTAGTAACTTAAGCTTAGACTGGCAAGATTTAACAGATATTGCCCAGACCATAGATACTGTCATCCCTGCAATTCGAGATGGCAACACCGAAAATTGGGTAAATGCCACCGATAAACTCTTAAATATCTGGGAAAAAAATCCCAGCTTACAGCAACAGTTAAAAGACAAAGCTAAACTGGAATGGACAGAATTTAAACAACTGGTTGCCATTGGACAAACCGTAGCAACTGCTGTTGATCAATCCAGCATTAATAGTTGGGTTGATGCCCTCAAAACTACGCTTGATTGGGCATTAAAAGAAAACTCTTTTGATAACAATAAAGTCAAGCAAATTATCAATCTTGCCAACCAAAAAAATGATACAGCAAGTTGGGTAAAAGCAGTTGATGAACTGTTAGGAGTCGCCAAAGATGCCACCGCTTTACGCAATAAACTGGGAGGAATCACAGGAGTAAAATGGGAAGACTTCAAACAAGTTATTAATTCAGGACAGGCGATTGCTACCGCCATTGAAGACGGCAAATTTACTAATTGGCGAGATGCCCTTAAAACTACCTTAAATATTTGGGTTGACGATGCCACCCTCCAACAAAAAATTGAGACTACAACAGAATTAAAGTGGGAACAACTTACCCGCATCGGAAGCACTTATGAAGCCATTCGCAAAGCGGATAAAAAGGGAGATACCGCCAGTTGGTTGCAAGCGGCAGATCAGACTTTAACCTTATGGGAAAAAGATGCTACTCTTAAAAATAAAGTCAAAAACTTGACCGGATTAGATTGGCAAGGACTTAAAGATTTGGTAGCAGTGGGTAAAACCATTAATACAGCGATTGATCAAAAAACTTATGAAGCGTGGCGAAATGCCCTTAAACAAACTATTAATTTCTGGGTTAGCGATCAAAAATTAAATAAAAACCTGGAAAGTTTAACTGGCTTAAACTGGGAGCAACTTGATAAAATTGGACAGGCGAGTGATGCACTATATCATACTTATGATAAAGTTAAACAAATAGTTGATGAAGCCGCCGCTAGTGATAGTTATAAAGATTGGCTTAAAGGCGTAAAAGATGTTTATAAACTTTGGAAAGATGATCCTATTTTACGCAAAAAAGTTACTGATGCTGGAAAAATTATTTGGAGCGAAGTAGAAGGCATCTTTAAGGTTGAAGATACCTTAGCACAACAAGATAAAGCAGCAACAGTTGAAGCAGCAATTCAGAAAACAGTAGATAGTGTAGAAAGTACGATTCAACAAAAACTAGAAAGTGCCATCGGCTTGTCATGGTCACAAGTAAAAGCAATTGCCAAATCTGGTGAAATTATTTTCAAGGCTATTGAGTCTAATACAACTGACCAATGGATTAAATCGAGTAACGCTATCTTAGACATTTGGCAAAAAGATACTGAATTACGCCAGATTCTTAAAGATCAATATAAAATTGACTGGAAAAATATAGAAGCAAGCGTTAAATCTGGTCAAAATATTGCTCAAGCAATTAAAGATAATACTGTTCAAAGCTGGGGGAGTGCCTTACAAAATATCCTCAATATTTGGTCAGCAACAGTTACATTGAACTCCCAACAAACAACCAAACTGCAACAAACTAATGATCTAATCAATCAAGTCAAAAATAACAATGATCCGCAAGCTTGGTTAACTGCAACTAATAAGGTTATCGATTTGTGGAAAAATGAGACAACCTGGCAAACCTATCTCGAACAAAATATTAAGTTATCTTGGCAGGATATTAGTAATAGTGTTCAATCTGGCCAAATTATTGCCTTAGAGCCAAATGGTTTAAAAGCCTGGGTTAATAACTTAAAAGGTGTCGTCTCAATTTGGAAATCAGACCAAGAGGTGAAAAATGCCTTAGAAAATGTCTCTGAATTTAATTGGCAATCTCTCAGCAACATTGTTAACTATAATGGTATTGTTGTTAGTAAAATTGCTGGTGACAATAAAGATAACAATCTTGTAGGTACAGCAGCCGATGAGTATCTTGAAGGAAAAGATGGCAATGATATCCTCACAGGAGGTGTTGGGAATGATACCCTCAATGGTGGTGCGGGAATCGATACTCTAATCGGTGGTTTAGGAAATGACACCTATCAAATTGATACTACTACCGATACCATCACCGAAAACGCCAACGAAGGGACAGATACCGTTGAATCTTCCGTAACTTATACCCTGGGGAATAACCTAGAAAACCTCACCCTAACTGGTAGTACGGATATTAAGGGGAGAGGTAACACCTTAAATAACACTATCACTGGCAATAGTGGTAACAATGCCCTCATAGGAGGTGCGGGGAATGATACCCTCACAGGAGGTGATGGAATTGATAACCTAAACGGTGGTTTAGGAGATGATAACTATCAAGTTGATACTACTACCGATACCATTACCGAAAACGCCAACGAAGGTACAGACACCGTTCAATCTTCGGTAACTTATACTCTTGGTAATAATCTAGAAAACCTCACCCTAACTGATAGTACAGCAATTAATGGTACAGGTAACGCTGCTAATAACATCCTGACGGGTAATAGTAGTCATAATACTCTCACAGGAGGTGCGGGGAATGATACCCTCACAGGAGGTGAGGGTATTGATACGCTAATCGGTGGTTTAGGAAATGATACCTATCAAATTGATACTACTACTGATACCATTACCGAAAACGCCAACGAAGGTACAGATACCGTTCAATCATCGGTTACTTATACC
>NZ_JADBUE010000002.1:0-10941 GCF_020245805.1 Microcystis sp. M179S2
AAAGGGCAGCTCGAAGTTTTCTGGTGGGGTTGAGGGTAACTCGCTTTTACGGTACATTAGCACTAATGAGAGAAGATGCAAGGGTGATGCAAGGGTTTTGAGCGATTCTAGCAGATTTAAGTGCATTTGGGAAGCTCTCAATCAAGCTAAAAGCCCTTTCCTGTAAGGTTTTTACCATTATTCAGCCAACCCTAGATAGCAACTGATACTCTAGTAATCTCGGTTCAGAAATAATCGTGTAAGACGTGAGTAAGGGAAACCAGAAAGTGCAGTGATGAGCTTCGAGCATCCTCACGCCTTTAGGCTCAGGAGTGTCAACAGACTGATAACCGATAACTCGCCCCCGATAACGAAGGCAGGGAGCAGCGGGCCGTTTTTGTAACGGGGATTTATGCCCCGCTCCCAAAACTTTTCGCCTTAAGGCGAGGTTTTCGACCCGATTTTTTCGATAACTAACTTTTACCAGCCTTTTTCCGCTTGAGCGAGGACATAGTTAGCTACAGTTTCGATATCTTCAGCGCTGAGACGACCACCGAAAGCCGGCATCGCACCCATACCTTTGGTAACTTGGGTAACGATAGCTTCAACGGAATCTTTGCCGTATTTCACTAAATCTTCTTTTTTCAGGGTTTTAGCGGCATTAACCACGTTTTTACCGCCCATGTGGCAGGAAGCGCAGTTAGCACTGAAAATCGAAGCCCCATCAGCTAAAGCGGGACGAGCCATACCGAAAGTAACCACAGCCAAGAGCAAGCACAGGGAAATTAATAATCTTTTCACGATAGGTTCTCCTCTATTTCTTAAGAAATTCCCCAACCATCGTCAGAAAAAACCGGTTTTCTTGTCAAAAGACAAGCTGTCAAACTTGGTGTAGAATTAATTCATGGGACAGTTAAAAGCAAACTTTTACTTTTTTGTCAAAAGACAGGCTGTCAAACTTGTCATCTTCCCTCGTGTAAAGGATTAACAAGCATGAAAAAATTAGGTTTATTGGTCGCTACCCTGGTGCTAGTCGTCTCTAGCTTCTTCTTCAACACTGCCTCCGCTGCTGCGGAAACCTTCACGGTGAAGATGGGCGGTGATGCGGGTACACTACAATTTGATCCCCCCGCCCTCACTATTAAAGCAGGAGATACGGTGAAATGGGTCAATAACAAACTTTCTCCCCATAACATAGTTTTCGATAGCACCAAAGTTCCCGAAGCCCAGGCTGCTAAATTATCCCATAAAGGTCTGGCTTTTTCCGCCGGTGAGTCCTTTGAAAGCACTTTCAGCGAACCGGGTACTTACACCTACTACTGCGAACCCCATCGCGGTGCCGGTATGGTCGGAACGATTACCGTTGAGTAATTATCCGATTTTAGTCAAAAATAACTCGCGGTTAACTGCCGCGGGTTGTTTTTTGGGGAAGTGGGAAGTGGGGTGTGGGGTGTGGGAAGTGGGAAGTGAGAAGTGAGAAGTGGGGAGTGGGGAGTGGGAAGTGGGGAGAATCAATAAAAATAATCTTCTGCCTCCTGCCGACCGCCTCCTGTCGACCGTCTCCTATCTCCTGTCTCCTGTCTCCTGTCTCCTGTCTCCTGTCTCCTGTCTCCTGTCTCCTATCTCCTATCTCCTGTCTCCTGAAATATAAAGTCTCGGTTACAAAACTGACTTCCGAGCAATTCTAACCCCACCATAGAAACAGAAGCCCGGAGGAAAATCAGCCATGAAAGAACACGATGTCGTTATAGTGGGCGGTGGGTTAGCAGGATGCCGCGCCGCCTTAGAAATCAAACGCCTCAACCCGACTATCGATGTTGCTGTCGTTGCCAAAACCCACCCAATTCGTTCCCACTCCGTCGCTGCCCAGGGAGGTATCGCCGCCGCCCTGCAAAACGTTGACCCCAAAGATAATCCCAAGGCCCACGCCTACGATACTGTCAAAGGTTCCGATTTTCTGGCTGACCAGGATGCGGTGGATATCCTCACCCGAGAAGCCCCCGAAGTTATCATCGAATTGGAACATCTAGGCGTGTTATTCTCCCGTCTCGAAGATGGACGCATTGCCCAAAGAGCCTTTGGCGGTCACAGCCATAACCGGGCCTGTTACGCCGCCGATAAAACCGGTCACGCCATGCTGCACGAATTAGTCAGTAATTTAGGCCGTAATCAGGTAAAAATCTACGATGAATGGTACGTTTTACGCCTTATCCTCGAAGAAGGTACGGCTAAAGGCGTGGTTATGTACCAAATCGCCACCGGACAGTTAGAAATCCTCCGGGCAAAAGCAATTATGTTCGGGACGGGGGGCTATGGTCGCGTTTATAATACCACCTCCAACGATTTCGCCTGTACGGGAGACGGTTTAGCTTTATCGGCAAAAGCGGGTATTCCCCTAGAAGACATGGAATTTGTCCAATTTCACCCCACTGGACTCTATCCCGTCGGTGTTTTAATCTCGGAAGCAGTCCGGGGTGAAGGGGCTTATTTAATCAATAGCGAAGGTCGTCGTTTTATGGAAGACTACGCCCCCTCGCGCATGGAATTGGCACCCCGGGACATCACTTCCCGGGCCATTACCCTAGAAATTCGCGCCGGCCGGGGGGTAAATCTGGACGGTAGCGCCGGGGGTCCCTTTGTCTATCTGGATTTACGCCATTTAGGCCGGGAAAAAATTATGAGTCGCATTCCCTTCTGTTGGGAGGAGGCCCACCGTCTCGTCGGTGTCGATGCGGTAGAGGAACCGATGCCTGTACGTCCTACAGTTCACTATTGTATGGGCGGCATTCCCGTTAATACCGATGGTCGCGTTCGCTTAAGTGCCGATACCCTCAGCGAGGGCTTTTTCTCCGCCGGGGAATGTTCCTGTGTCTCTGTCCACGGGGCCAATCGTTTGGGCAGTAATTCCCTGTTAGAATGTGTGGTCTATGGGAGAAGAACCGGCAAATCGATCGCTAAATACGTCGAAAAACGCGCTTTTCCCGTCTTTAATCCCGATATTTACCTTCAGGATGCTAAAGAGGAAATCACCGCTTTATTGACCAAAAAAGGCACGATTCGCATCGGTCAACTACGTCAGCAATTCCAAGACTGTATGACCCAACATTGCGGCGTTTTTCGCACCGAAGCGACCATGCGCGAGGGAATTAAACAAATCGGCGAATTAAAGCGCAAATACGAGCAGATTTACCTCGATGATAGGGGGGATTGCTGGAATACGGAACTAATCGAGGCCTGGGAATTACAAAGTCTCATGGTGGTGGGGGAAATTATCCTCACCTCTGCCCTCAATCGTCAAGAAAGCCGAGGGGCCCACTCCCGCGAAGATTTTCCCCAACGGGATGACCAAAATTTCCTTCAGCATACCCTCGCCTATTATTCCCCCTCCGGCATCGATATCGACTATATGCCCGTGGTAATTCAGGATTTCACCCCCGTGGAACGTAAGTATTAACCTCTGGTCGGACGGTAAATGTAAAGGAATATTACAAACTCCTTGGCATTTACCGAGATTTAGTTCTATACTAAATAAAGCAACGCGGGATAGAGCAGTCTGGTAGCTCGTCGGGCTCATAACCCGAAGGTCAGTGGTTCAAATCCGCTTCCCGCCATTACTTATAAAGCCGGTAGTTAACCCCGATTTCCCGTTAGGGAACATCGAACATTACCCTTTCAAGACAGCGATTGGGGTCAATGTAGGATTGGCGAGAATGGAGACAAGTATAATTATCGATGATCAAGATCTGTTCTGCTTTTAAATAGAGCGGAACGTGATAGGCTTCAAACAGTGCCAAAAATTTGTCACATAAAGCCATTAAACGGGAATCTAGACCAGAAGCGATCGGTTTACTAAGAGCGGGGCTAAATTCCCCATAAACCAGCACATTATAGCTAAAGCGGATGATTTCGGCATCTCGTTGCCAGATTGGTGCAAAAAAGCTTTCTTTGCCGTCCTTGGACATAAAATATTGAGGTTGAGCCGCCATAAAATGTTGTTCCTCAAGGGTAAAATGACGCATTAAGTCATCAAACTTAACCAAAGTCGTCGCACCCCCACCCCAACGATCCGGAGTTTTACAGCGCAAACAGAGGTATTTAGGAGGGATAGCTTTGTAGGACCATTCTGTATGAGGTAAAAGCCCAATTCCGGGGGATTGTGCGTCACTTTTTCCCATAGCGTCAGGATTTGCTTTGATAGGATAGATAATCTCTCCGTTAGTTTGGATAACGGGGGTTGCTTGGGTAATATCCTCTAAACATTGGAACCAGCGATCGCCCGAAGGGTTATCGAAGACAAAAAAACCGTTTTTTTTGAGGTAGTCCTGTAGAATAGCAGTTGAGAATGTAAGCATTGAAAACATAAGATTTTCCCCACTTCAATAGGTTGATACTTGCTATGAAAAAATCTGGGGTATGTGCTAAGGCAAGAGGTCTAATTAAAAAAAATTGCATAATAAAAAGCTGATTGGCTAAGGCTTTCAGCTTTGGGGGAGGCTTTGGGGGAGTGGGGGACTCCAAACTTTTTTAGGAAAAAATTTGCGATTTTTGGTCGGGATGGTGTCGGATTTATCCTGTCAGCAAGTGATGGGTAAAAGAACGATATCCTCTCAACCAGCCGAGTTGCTAGAATAGGATCGGCTTTGCTCAAATAGACAAGAACACCCCATGTCAGAAGCTATTACGATCGCCGATATTTACAAACTGTTTGAAAGAACCGAGGCTCAATTTGCCGAGTTCCAAAAAGAAGCCGAACGCCGCAATGTTGAAGCCGAGCGCCGCAATGTTGAAGCCGAGCGCCGCAATGTTGAAGCGGACCGCCGTAGTGCTGAAGCTGAACAACGAAATGCTGAGGCTGATCGCCGCAGTGCTGAAGCCGATCGCACGATGGAAGAATTGAAAAAGCTGGTACGAGCCACCGCCGAAGCCGTCAATAACTTAACCACCCCTTTGTGTCTTTTTATAGAAGAAATGGTAGAGCCGGCGGTTGTGCAGTTATTCCAAGAGCGGGGGATTGATGTCACCCAAACCATGAGTCGCTTAAAAAGTAAACGTCCCGGGGCAGCGATGGAAATTGATATTCTGGCGGTGAATGGCAGTGAGTTAGTGGCGGTGGAGTGTAAATCTCGACTCTCGAAGGATGATGTAGATGACTTTCTCGATCGATTACAGCGATTTAAGTTAGCCTTTCCCCAATTTCGAGACTTTCAGGTTTATGGCGCAGTAGCGGGGATTGAAATCGATCAGGGCATAGATAGTTATGCTTATCGGCGCGGTTTATTTGTGATTAAGCAATCAGGAGAAACGGTTAAAATCATCAACGATGTTCAGTTTCGGCCCCTAGGTTTTCATTAGAAAACAGGTTTCTTAAAGAAACCCGTTTTCTGGGGGTGTTTTTCATCATCCCAAAAAATAGACTAAAATAAGCTATCCCTAACCTCTACCGATCTAATCCCATGCCTAAGAAGAGTTATGGCGAAACTGTTGAAAAAAGGGTCAAACGCTTGTTTGAAGTCTTATTAGATCATGTGGCTCACTGTCAATGTGAGGATAATGATTGGGGAGTCAAGCTGGCTCTAGGGGAAGAGGGGAAACTTTTGCGGGTTGAGACGAATTTAGCGGCTTTAGTACGCTTGGCAGAGCAGAAAGGGGAAAAATTGACCAAAGATCAAGTTAGGGACGCGATTAGCCACTATTTGGCCGATTATCTAGGCATTCTTCGGGATGAGCGTTTCAAACAGCAGGGGTCGGAGGAATGGCGGTTCTCCCTAACTCTGTGGGCGAAATGCGGCGATAAGACAACAAATTTGACTAAATTTTCGGAGGAGTGGCATAAAAGGCGCTCTGAACCCTCTAAAAAAGCGGTAACTAAACCCGAAGCAACGGCTCAATCCTCCCCCCAACCCCTGACCACCTCTGGGTTAGTGGATACGCAACTCCCACCCGTGCGTAGATGGCAAGGACGACGGGAAGAATTGCAAGAACTCCAAACAGCGTTAGGGAATGACCATCTAAGGTTAATCGAGATTACCGCCGCCGGAGGTTATGGTAAAACTGCCCTGGCGAGAAAGTTTACAGATCAATTAACTGCTGATTGGCCGGTATTATGGGTTAATTTTAACCAGCCTTACCCTTTGGCACAGTTCGGACGGTGGTTATTAGAGGAGTTAAAACAAAATTATGATGAAAAATGGAATGATGGGCAATTAATAGACGCAATCAGCAAAGGGTTAACCGCTAAACCCTGTTTATTAGTGTTGAATAATTTGGAAACGGTACTAACTGCCCCAGTAAATTTGGTTTATCAGCAATTCTTGCAAAAATGGTTAAACACAGAAAGCAGCAGTAAGCTATTAGTCACCAGTCGAGAACAGCTAAAATTCCCCGTCAATTTGCAAGATTATTATTATTCTTGGCCTTTAAAAGGGTTAAAAGAAGCGGATGCGATGCGTTATGTCACCGAAGATCACGGCTTAACGGGAAGCGATGAAGAATTAGCCCAATTTGTCGATAAAATGGGAGGTCATCCCCTCTTAATGGAACTGGTTTGTAGTTTGATGAAAGATAAGTTTGGGAAAGGGGTTTCTGTCACCGAGTCGCAAAATTTGGGCTTAAATCTGTTTGATGTGGAGGGTTATCACCGCGACACGGAAACCTGTGTCAGAGAAGTGATTACCGCCAGTTTAGCGCGATTATCGAAAGAGTTTAGGGAGAGTTTAACGCGGTTATCGGTATTGCGCGAGAGTTTTGATTTAGGGTTAGCGCAGGGATTAACCCCAGAAATAACTGACCAAGATTTACGACATTTTGCTCGTTTATCTTTATTACAAGAATTTCCCCCCGAATACAATGTAAAACCGCGACAGTTTCAGTTTTTGCCTTTAATTTCCATGGTGGTGCAAAATCAAGCAAATGCTGAAATATTGCGATCTTCCCATCAGTTAGCCTTAGATTATTTTATGGCTCATTTACCTGGCCCCCCCTGGGAATCTTTTGCCGATGTGACAGCCTATTTAGAGGCGTTTTACCATGCAGGGGAATTGGGAGAATGGCAGTTAGCTTACGATATTTTGAATGAGGATCGAGGAGGAGAAGAGAAAAATAAATCGGTTGAGGAATTTTTAGATTTACAAGGATTTTATCGCAAGCGAGCCGAATTGTATGAGCAAATTATTGCAGGGAGTCAACGGGAACAAGTTTGTTATCGCAAATCGTTAAACCGTCTAGGCCTTTGCTATGATTCCTTGGGGCAGTATGAAAAAGCGATCGCCTATCACCAGCAATCTCTCGAAATCAGTGAAGCAATGGGCGATCAGCAAGAGGTGGCAATTTCTCTCGGTAATTTAGGCAATTGTTATAATTCCCTGGGACAGTATCAAAAAGCGATCGCCTATCACCAGCAACATCACGACATCAGTGAAGAAATCGGCTATCGGCAAGGGGTGGCAATTTCTCTCGGGAATTTAGGCAATTGTTATAATTGCTTGGGACAGTATGAAAAAGCGATCGCCTATCATCAGCAATCTCTCGAAATCAGTGAAGAAATCGGCTATCGGCAAGGGGTGGCAAGTTCTCTCGGTAATTTAGGCAATTGTTATAAGTCCTTGGGGCAGTATGAAAAAGCAATTTTCTATCACCAGAAATGTCACGACATCAGTGAAGCAATGGACGATCGGAAAGGGGTGGCAATTTCTCTCGGGAATTTAGGCAATTGTTATTATGACCTAGGACAGTATGAAAAAGCGATCGACCTCTACCAGCAATATCACGACATCAGTGAAAAAATCAGATTTCGGCAAGGGGTGGCAATTTCTCTCGGTAATCTAAGCAATTGTTATAATTGCTTGGGACAGTATGAAAAAGCGATCGCCTATCACCAGCAATCTCTCAACATCAGTGAAAAAATCGGCGATTGGCAAGGGGTAGCATCTTCTCTACATACTATAGGGAGTATATTGCTCAAACTAGAAAACTACAGCGAAGCCGAAAGCAAAATTCAAGCATCCTTAGTAATTTCTCAAGATATTGATTATAAATATTTAATCGCCTATAGTTTAAGAGTTCTTGCCGAAATCTTCCACAAAACTAATCGCCCTGAACTTGCCCTCAGCTATTGCCAACAAGCGCTTAAATTATGCCAAGAACTGGGGATTCCCTTGGTTAAAGATTGTGAAAAACTGTTAGGGCAAATTCAGGGAAACTTAGGAGAAGCCAACAAATAAAATGAAACTTCCCAATGCCGATCAAGCCAACCTAGGAGACAAACTTGAACGTTACTGCCTCAATCCTGAGCATTCAAAAGGAAAACATAAAGCCTTGCTTTTCAAACAAAGATTAGGGATTACCTTAGCTAATAAAGAAATCCTAGAAAATGCTCTTAAAAAAGCAGTAATGGAAGGAGAAGCCGAACTTTATAAAATCGATCAATATGGCACTCACTATGATCTGAAATTTAACCTCTGTACCGACATCGGAGAATCCTTAATTTTAAGTTGCTGGATTGTCCAAATAACTGAAAATTTTCCTCGTCTTACTAATGTCTATCCCATTAATTAACTAGCCCATGATGAACACCATTCAAGAATACGATCTCGTTGCCCTAACGGAAGATGTTACGGCTACTCACAAAACGACCCATCAGCCCATCCTTCTGCGTCGCGGACAAATGGGAACTGTTTTAATGTCTTTTAATCAGCAAGCTTTTCTGATTGATTTTACCGATCAAAACGGCCAAACCTTTGCGATGGAAACCGTTGATCACTCAAAACTTCTACGGCTGATCAGTGAACCTGAATTAGTCTCAGTCTAAGATAAAACTTTCGCCAACTTTTAGATAGAACTCTTTATCTTGCTATTCGGGAAAAAACTTTCAACAGCTTATTTCATCAAGAAATTGGTCAAATACTCCTTGAAGAAAAAACACTAAAACTAATTATCTTTAACCCTGACAATGAGGTAATCACCCAATGGATAAACTAAACCATTACCGCAAAATTATTCATCAGATTCTTGTCCCCTATAGCCAAATTATTTATAACAATGCGGACATTCAAAATCGTCTAGCTTTTGATCCTCAGAATGATCAATATCTCGTCATTTCAGAAGGTTGGCAACAGAATCAGCGTTATCATGATTGTCTGATTCATTTAGAAATTATTAACGACAAAATTTGGGTACAATGTGACAACACCGAAGACGGTATCACCAAAGAATTACTAAGCGCAGGCATTGCTAAAGAAGATATTGTTTTGGGATTCCATGAACCTAAAATACGTCAATATACAGGCTTCGCTGTCGCTTAACTTTCAAATATGATGGACAATTCTCAAAACCGCAATCGCCGCCAAATGAATCACTATTAGAAGAAGATTAGAAACTCTTGATAACCCAAGTCAGCCATGAAAATCACCTACTTTCAGGATACGGATACTCTATACCTAGAGTTCAATAACAATCCTATTGTCGAGACTCAAGAAATCAATGAAAATACCAAATACAAAATACAAAATACAAAATACCTTGGTCGATCTTGATCAGCAGGGGAATATTTGTGCAATCACCTTGAAACAGGCCAAAAGCTTAACGGATCTGAATGCTTTTTCCCTCGAAACTATTGTCGCGCCTCAATTAGCTTTAAGTTTATAAGAGTTGTCATAATAAAATTATTCTATAAACCTTGACGTGATATAATATATATAACATTTGGGCGCAGATTCCTTGTGACCCTATAATCGGACAAATTCGTTATTATCAATGACAACAACTTTAATCAATCACATTGAAATTACCCCAGAAACTTGTGGCGGTAAACCGCGCATCGCAGGTCATCGCATCAAAGTCCAAGATGTCGTTATTTGGCACGAACGCCTGGGAATGTCACCCGATGAAATTGTTTATCATTATCCCAGCATTACTTTAGCTGATGTTTACGCGGCCCTTTCTTACTATCACGATCACCTTGAAGAAATTAGACAACAAATCACAGATGATGATACCTTTGCCAAGGAAATGCAAGCTAAAACACCTTCTCTAGTCCAAGAAAAACTAAAAAAATGAATGGGCAATAAAATTAAATTTCACCTTGATGAAAATGTAAGCTATAACATTGCTCTTGGATTGCGCCAGCGAGGCCTTGATGTTACTACCACTCCAGAAGAAAATTTATTGGGGGTATCCGATGAAATACAATTGCAATTTGCCTTAGCCAATGGTCGCGTGATTTTTACTCAAGATACTGATTTTTTAAGAATCAATCAATCATCTATAACTCATGCAGGAATTGCTTACTGTCCCCAACAAAGTAAATCTATTGGTCAAATAATTCGAGGACTACTCTTAATCTGGGAAATTCTTGAACCCGAAGAAATGTATAATCACATAGAGTTTATATAGAACCGCATGAAAAAGTGAATTAGTATTTGGCAGATCGATAAAAATAATCAAAAAGCTAATTTTGTTACTCTTTACTACGATAAAATTAAGGAGTATGAATAATGCAACCCGTCCAACTTTTTCAACAAGTCAAATTATGTAGAGATGTCCCCGACACTATTTTTAAAAAAGGTGATCAGGGAACAATTGTTGAATATTTACCTCCTAAGGAACAACAATCAGAAGCAGGTTATCTGTTATCTGTTATCTGTTATCTGTTATCTGTTATCTGTTATCTGTTATCTGTTATCTGTTATCGGTTATCGTGTTATCGTGTTATCGTGTTATCGGTTATCTCCTAGAAATGTTTGACAATAACGAAACCATTGACGTGATAGCGGTTCCCGTTTCTTGGATAACTTCTATTAACTAACGATTAGCAAAAATTCAGGCTACATTAGAAGAAGATTAGAAACTCTTGATCACCTATACCAACCATGAAAATTAAAGCAATTCTCAAAATTTAACTTTTTATCCAAATAGGAGAAATTTCATGAGTACCACCATCAATCTTCAAATCACTTTTGAATCTCT
>NZ_JADBUE010000020.1:0-22420 GCF_020245805.1 Microcystis sp. M179S2
CCAAATACTACCATAACATCGGGAGCAACCGGTCCGGTAATTTTTTTATCTTGGACGGGATACCAGAGGAGATCTCCCGCAATAAAAACGTTAGGAGAATTAGCAAAGAGAATCTCAAGGTTTTCTTTAATTTTCACGATCCATTCGTATTGTTCGGTATTATCGGCCATGGGTTTACCGTCACTATCGGGGTATTCAATATCTGGATCAATAGCTGGTATAAAGGTCATAATTTATACTCCTTTAAATATTCATAAAGTATCGGGATCAATTCCCAGAGAACGGATATATTCAGCTAAACGTTCAGCTTTAAGACGCTCTTGTTCTAACCTTTGAGATAACTCAATAGAAGTTAAAAATTTCTGACCATCTAAACTATAAATTTCTAACTCATCTTCTGTCAATTCAAATCGGATATTTAACCGAGGACTAACCCATCCCTTAATCTCAGGTATAGAACTTAATAGTCCTTTCTGTCTCAACCATCCTTGAAAATTATGAGAATCTGGATCATAGAGATAGTATTCTTCCACTCCATAACGTTGATAAAAGAGGAGTTTTCGCTCCATTTCTTCTAAACTATTAGAAGGGGAGAGAATTTCAAAGACCACTTGAGGAGCGATGTTATCTTCTTGCCATTGTTTATAGGAACCCCGTCTTCCTTTCGGACGACCAAATACTACCATAACATCGGGAGCAACCGGTCCGGTAATTTTTTTATCTTGGACGGGATACCAGAGGAGATCTCCCGCAATAAAAACGTTAGGAGAATTAGCAAAGAGAATCTCAAGATTTTCTTTAATTTTCACGATCCATTCGTATTGTTCGGTATTATCGGCCATGGGTTTACCGTCACTATCGGGGTATTCAATATCTGGATCAATAGCTGGTATAAAGGTCATAACTTATACTCCTGCTTACTTGTCTGAAAATGATAATTTTAGCATCTGTAAGACCTGATCTATTCCCCTATATCTAGGAGGAGATAACATCGTTATATCCCGACAGGTTATGTTGATCGGATTGATTTGCCTCAGTCCATATCTGTAGGGACTTGTCATGTTTAGTCTCTACAAAAGGGGTTAGAAAATAACGGACATATTGATCACTGATGGGACTACTTCCTAAATAACCAATATTATCCAAGACTGCCCCTAGGTCAATTTTATCCCCAGTGCCAAAGTCATGGATAGTATCTCCAGCATCAGTAATACTAAATCCGTTGAGTATAGGCTACATATCAGGACAGGCACTCATGCACTCATGCACTCATGCAAAAGTGGGAATAAATAATCAGTTTTTAATAACCGGATTTAGTATAATACTGGTATAAACAAAGGGAGAGGGGAGAGCAGAGCCTTTGTACTAAAATTTTCAAGATGCGGTTTCAATGCAGTCTAGCTTATATAAGCATTTTTTATCAATAAACCATTAATACTTGAGAAGATTTCAATTTACATTTCGCAATATTTACTTTTTCTTAAGAATTAATTGAGAATCATTTTTATTTATTCACGAGATGGCAATACTTACAGCGATTATGGTATAATTTTACTCTATGCAAGGATGGGTTTTTCTGTGCTTTTTGTGTTTTTAGCTGTTGAGCCATCCTGGAAACCCTCTCTAAATCTCCACTGCCTACTTAAAGACTATTAGTAACCTTCTGTCTTTCTCCCCTTTTTACCCCAGAGTGTTGATCAAAATGTTTGTGTACTTTTGTTAAAAAGAAAAAGTTTTTTTGACAAAAAGAACAACTTGTGCTATGGGATAAATATCTAACTTGGCAAAAATTCCCCGGACGAGAAGCTGATCGAGCGTTATAATCGAGCCATTACCCTGCGCTCCCGGTCGGGAAGATAAATCTATTATGACCGCTCTCTACGAGGAAGATTTTGTTCTCTGGACGGAAAAAACCGCCGAACTGTTAAAGCGAAAAGAGTTCGACCTGGTGGACTGGGAAAACCTGATCGAGGAAGTGGAGTGCATGGGAAAAAGTGACAGACGGGCTGTAGAGAGTTTGTTAACTCAATTATTAATCCATCTCCTGAAACTATCCTATTGGGAATCGGAAAAAGAACGGAATGCCCGTCATTGGCTCGAAGAAATCGCCAATTTTAGGGTTCAATTGGAAAGAAAGGTAGATAGTCCGACTCTCGCCAATCACCTGCGGGATACTTTCGAGACAGCCTACTCCGATGCCAGAAAAACCCTGATCAGAGCTAGAATCGTCGATAAAAATGCGATTCCCCTAGAGTCTATATTCACTCTTGAACAGGTATTAGACGGGGATTGGTTCCCCATGGATATCGAACCTTTTCTGGAAACCCGTCCATAAAAAATTTTTCGCTATTTTATCCCAAGTAAACTAACTTTATTTACCATAGAAATAGAGAGTTTTCCTAGTAATTAGCATCCTTGGGATAACTACCTGAGATCGATCGAAATGGGATTTAATAAAAACAAGGCCGCATGACTAGCCATTGCTTCTGATAAATAAATCTTTTTATATTTAATAATCCCCGTTTCCAGAAAAGAATCCCTTAACATGGCTTTTGTCCCACTATTAAAATCCGCTTCGTAAAAAACTTCTTTAATTCCCGAAGAAATAATTAGTTTTAAGCAGGAAATACAGGGTTCTAAAGTAACGTAAATACTAGCACCTTGGGTAGAAATACCGTGTTTGGCCGCTTGAGCGATCGCATTAGCTTCGGCATGAATTGCCCGAGAGGGAATTTCTCCGGATTCTCGACAGGTTCCCAAACCGGGATAACAAAAACCCTGGGCAGTACAATGAACCGTTCCTGATGGGGAACCATTGTACCCCGTGGCTAAAACCTGCCGATCTTTGACAATTACCGCACCGACGGGAAAAGCTAAACAGGTGGATCTGGTGGCGGCTAATTTAGCGATCATTAAAAAATATTCGTCCCAAGTCGGTCTTTTTTCTTCAGAGTTGATCACGGTTTCATACCAAGCTAGAAAAAGCGAAAAAGAGGGGGTCATCTCTGATAGCTTACCACTAGATAACCTCTAAAAATTAAGAACGGGATCAGGTTAATAATTCCTGTTGAATGCGACGGAGATTTTCGATTCTTGCCTCGGTGGATGGGTGAGTAGCGAATAAATTAGCCAGAAACTGCCCGGAAAAAGGACTGCTAATTAACAGAGGTTCAAAGGCAGGATTGGCATTTAAGGGCATTTGACGACCGATCGATTCTAAACGGGTTAAAGCCCGGGCTAAAGCTTCGGGATTCTCGGTCAAGCGAGCGGAACCAGCATCGGCCTCGAATTCTCTGGTACGAGAGATAGCCATCTGAATCACAGTGGCGGCAAGGGGGGCGAGAAAGATGGTAAGTAGCAAACCGATGGGATTGCCCCCTTGACGATGGCGAGAATTGCCAGCAAACAGGAAACCATAACTCAGCATTCTGGCGAGGTAGGAAATCGCCCCGGCAACGGTGGCCGCAACAGCTTGGGTTAAGGTATCCCGGTTACGCACATGAGTTAATTCGTGGGCGATAACTGCTTCTAATTCGTCGGCGGGCAGCAGGTTTAAAATGCCCTCGGTAACGGCGACGGCGGCGTGTTCGGGATCTCTGCCGGTGGCGAAAGCATTAGCGGCGGGGGTGGGGACGATATAGAGTTGCGGCGTGGGAATATTGGCTTGACGAGAGAGATTTTCCACCATTTGGTAGAGTTCGGGGGCTTGTTGGCGGCTGACTGGTTGGGCTTGGTAAGCGGCCAGAGCAATGCGATCGGAGAAGTACCAAGAACCGATATTAGTAATGGCGGCGATTACTAAACCAATTAAAGCACCGCCCTGACCACTGATCGCGTAGCCAATAGCGACAAGTAAACCGGCTAGTAAACCCAATAAAGCAACAGTTTTAAGCTGATTCATCTTTATTTATCTTAGGAAGTGGGAGGTATTACACTGATAACTGATAACTGATAACTGATAACTGATAACTGATAACTGATAACTGATAACTGATTGAGTCCTAGCATAAAAACTGAAAAAAACTCGAAAAATTAATAATAATTTAAATAATTTGAGTGCTTGAGAATAATCAGATTTTTGCTGATAGCTAAACCCTGACGGCTGGCAAAATAACAGAAATTCTTAAGAAGCTAAAGGGTTTAAATCCCCAGAGAGAGCATTGTAGAATGAAGCGGTTAGTTATCTACTAGAAGATAGGACTTTTCCGTCCCAGCGAGACAATTCTATTCAAATCTTTAACCCAAATTGCCAAGGAGACTGAGTTTTAATGTCTGTTAATTTTCTGGGAGTTGGTTTGTTTCACCCTCTCCTTACCCCTTATCTCGCCCTCCATATTCCTGACGGCTTGTTGAGTCCATCGGTGAGTCTATTTACTTGGATAATTGCCGTCGTCCTGATTGGCTTTTCTCTCAAAAAAGTGCGCGGTCACTACGCTGAACGGGCTGTACCTTTGATGGGAGTTTGTGCCGCCTTTATTTTTGCCGCCCAGATGATTAATTTTCCCATTCCGGGGGGAACCTCCGGACATTTATTAGGGGGGACTCTTGCGGGGGTTTTACTCGGTCCCTGGGCGGGTTCTTTGGTGATGGCGGTGGTTTTTATCGTTCAAGCTTTATTTTTTCAAGATGGCGGTTTAACGGTTTTAGGGGCGAATATCGTCAATATGGGTTTGATCGGGACGTTTGGCGGTTATTATCTCTATCTAGGGATTAGGAAAGCCCTCGGTTTTCATAGTTGGCGCAGTATGGCGATCGCTGTTGCCCTGGCCGCTTGGACAAGTGTGGTGGTGGCGGCGTTAGCTTGCGCCCTGCAATTGGCTTTATCTGGCACTGTACCGCCTTTAGTCGCCCTTTTTGCCATGTTATCTTGGCATATCCTCATCGGCATCGGGGAAGCGGTGATTACCGTTTTCGCTGTCGGTTATATCTGGCGAACTCGTCCCGATCTTCTCTACGATCCGCCCCATTCCGTTAATACCTCTGTTCCCCCTTCCTACGCTTCTCGTCAATAAAGCAATTAATTCGATGAATATTCGCAGAAATAGCCAATTTTTTCTGATTGGCCTAGTATGTTCCCTAATTATCGCCGTTTTTCTTTCTCCCTTTGCCAGTCCCGATCCCGACGGACTCGATCGAGTGGCGGAAGACTTGCAATTTAGCAAAAAAGAAGACCCTAACGCCCTAGGTAGTCAATTACCTTTCGCCCGAATTTTTGATGGTTATGCCCTCAAAGGTGTTCCCGAAGGTGTCGCCACTCCCCTCGCCGGTTTTCTGGGAACTCTTGCCACTTTCGGCATCGCTTGGGGTATCGGTAAATTAGTGATTGCAAAATCCCAAAATCAGGAGTAAGGAGATAGGAGTCGAGGAGTCAGGAGTGGGGACGTGGGGACGTGGGGCATTTAGCTGAAATTTCCCTAAACCCCTAAATCCCTAAACCCCTAAACCCCTAAATCCCTAAATCCCCTTTCTAACTGATAAATGATAACTGATAAATGATAACTGATCACTGAATAAATGCTACACATTGCCACTTTTTCTTGCGAAAATGAGCGCCCAAATTTCGGTTTTTGGCAGAAACTCGCGCCCCATACCCGGGTTTTAGTGACTCTTTTGTTAGTTTTTGCCACAGCCTTAACGCCGAATGGTAGCTGGGAAACTTGGGGGATTTACGGATTAGGATTAATTATTTTAATTCTGATCAGTCGGGTGGCTATTCCCGTACTTTTACAAAGAGTAGCGATCGAATTTGTCTTTATCGGTGTGGTTTTATTGGGAACTCTTTTTCGCGATGGCGGGGAAATTCTTTGGTCTTGGGGATTTTTGCGGGTAACTAGCGAGGGATTGCTGGTGTTAGGCAGTGTGGCCCTAAAAGCTTTTCTCTGTCTTTGTACGGTCAATATTCTGGTTTTAACGACAGCAATTCCCGACCTGTTGCAAGCATTAGTTACCCTGAAAACTCCCCCTTTATTGGTGGCAATTTTGGCTTCTATGTACCGTTATCTAGCTGTTTTGATCGCTGAATTTAATTCCATGCGAAGGGCAGCAATTGCGCGCAATTTAATGAGTAGTCCCCGATGGCAACGGCTGCTAGTGGGACACATGATCGGCGCTTTATTTATCCGTACCTACGAACGTGGCGATCGCATTTATCAAGCCATGTTATCGAGGGGTTACACCGGTTCCTTACCCTCTGTACAGGTTCCCCAAAGCAAGCTGAAAGATTATCTCGCTATAATTTGCACAGTAATTCTGATCCTCTGGGGTCAAATGGTACATCTACTCAGGTAAAAGTCTCGTTTTTCATGCACCACAACCCGATTTTTATTGAAAACCTAGTTTATACCTATCCTGACGGCACAGAAGCGTTAAAAGGTATTAATTTAGCCATTGAAGCTACGGAAAAGGTAGCTTTGGTCGGGGCAAATGGATCGGGAAAATCCACCTTATTACTGCATTTTAACGGTATTCTCCCGCCGCAAACGGGTAAAATCACCGTCGGTCCTTACCAAGTTAAACCGGAGAATTTGGAAAATATCCGCAATTTTGTCGGTTTAGTCTTCCAAAACCCCGACGATCAGCTATTTATGCCCACTGTCTGGGAAGATGTGACTTTTGGACCGATGAATCAGGGAATTCGCGGAGAGGATTTAAACCATCGCTGTCATCATGCTTTACACGCGGTGGGATTGGATTCCCAGCATTACGGTAAGAGAAACAGTCAGAATCTATCGGGGGGTGAAAAAAAACGCGTGGCCATTGCGGGGGTTTTAGCCATGTTGCCGCAGGTCTTGGTTTTTGATGAACCTAGCGCCCAACTGGATCCCCGATCCCGTCGGCAATTAATACAACTGTTGGCCACTTTACCCCAAACCCAAGTGATCGCCACCCATGATCTCGATCTGGCTTTAGAACTATGCGATCGCACGGTGGTTTTAAGTCGTGGTCAGGTGATGGGAGAGGGAGAAACCGCTAAGATTTTAAGTAATCGGGAATTTTTGGAACAACACGACCTGGAAATACCCCTTTGTTATAGTCGTCCCTACTGTGCGATCGCTGATGCGCCCTCTACTGATGTCTGATGCACAATTTGGAGATTTATTATCGGTTTCTTGCATTATGAGAGAGGACAAAAGCGAGAAAGTCTGACATTCTTGGGATAGGTAGCACGAAAATCGAGGCCATTTCCGACGATGCAAGCTCTGCTAGAAAAAGCTCAGATAGCGTTGAATAAAAAAGACTGGGAGACAGTAAACGCCAGCATACAGCGACTTTTAAACCAAAAAGATGCGATTGAACCGATTATTAACGATGAAATCCTCGATTTAGCCCTAGAAGCTTTACAAAAATGTGATTTTCAACAGCGATGGGAAATAGCGAAACTATTTCCTCAAATCGGGCAATCGGCGATCGCTCCTTTAATTGCCCTGTTAGAATCCGAGGAACAAGATGGGGAAATGCGCTGGTTTCTGGCGAGAATTCTCAGTCAATTTGACGATCGAGCCTGTATTCTCGCTCTCAGTCAATTATTGCAAAGATCGGAGGAGGAAGAACTCAGCCAAATGGCTGCGGCTGCTTTAGCTAATATCGGCAGTTCTGCGATCTCTAGTTTAGCGCAATTACTGACGGACTCTAATACCCGTTTTTTAGCCGTACAAGCTTTATCACAAATTCGCCGACCGGAAATTATCGAACCGCTTTTAACCGTAGTTAAGGATCAATCTAGCGCCATTCGGTCCATGGCGATCGAAGCTTTAAGCAGTTTTCACCATCCCCAGATTACTGCGATGATCCTCGATGCTTTACAGGAGCCGGCCATCGAGGTGCGACGGGAAGCAATTAAAGCTAGTAGTTACCTGGGGACGAATTATCCCCAAGCAGATTTAGTTAACCATCTGCAACCGCTGTTATTCGATATCCACCTCGAGATCTGTCAAGAAACGGCGATCGCTCTCGGTCGTATCGGCACAGCAACCTCAGCCAAAGCTTTAAATCCACTGCTGCAATCTTCCTTAACTCCCGATAGTTTAAAATTAACTGTAGTGCGAGCATTAGGCTGGATCGAGGATGGAGAAGCTTTAAATTACTTAGAAAAGGCTTTATATAGCGAAAATGTCTTGATTTGTCGGGAAATTATTGCTATTCTCGGCCGGCAAACCTCCCAGAAATTACGCCGACAAGCAGGGGAAATTCTCAGTAATTTTTATCACTCCCGTCCGGCACTCTTCACTGATACGGGAGTTAAACAGTCTCTAGCGATCGCTTTAGGAGAATTAGAGCGGGATAATAAAAGTATTTTGCTGACTTTAGCAGCCGATGGGGAAGCAATCGTCCGTCTCCATGCTCTCAGCGCCCTGAAAAAGCTAGATCATGGGACTATATAGCTAATTTCCCGCTGCACAGATGTGGTGAATTTGCCAGTGATCCGCATCCATTTCCCCAAGGATAGCGTTTAATACTAAATCCGGTTATTAAAGAATGATTATTTATTCCCCCTATTGCCTATTGCCTATTGCCTATTGCCTGTCCTCATAAGTAGCCTATGCTCAACGGATTTAGTATAATTTCTCCTGCGCTTCTTGAGCAGATTGGGCTTTAATGGAAAAATTGACAGAAAGCACTATTTCGTAGATTTTATCAGGGTTAAAGGGCTTAATTTCCTGTTTCATCGCCGTGATTCCTTCAGGACTTATTCTCTATTTTCTTCTCTCCGTCTCAAGAATTCCGCTCTCTAGAATACCAGAGCAGTTTTTTTTGAGGTTATCACCAACAGGACACCCCATAGGGATCAAAAACTAAATCTATCTGATTAGTTAAAGCTAAAACATATCTTTCTACTAAATTGAGAAAATAAGGGTGATCGATCCATGAAGGTTATCAATTTTTAGAGAATTGTTAGATAAGTATCTGGAGATTCGGAGGGTAGAACTTTCAAAGTTTGGTTTTGTAGGTCTAATTCTAAACCCAGTGCTTCTAGGGGAATTACTCCAATTAAAGCATCGCGACCACCGGGTAATTCTAAACATTCAAAAGTTCCCTCCCGACCACAAAGCAATATTTTAGCATCCTGAAAGACTCTCGCTTTGCTCAATCCAGTCGCGGTACTAACATCGACTTCTTTAAGTAAATCTAGCCCCAGTTTCTCAATAATATTAGCAGGTAAACAGAGGTTTGTTGCTCCCGTATCAACTAAAACTTTTGGTAAAGTAACAGAGCGAATTTCTGAAGCAGAGATAAAACCTCTAGCAGCTGCTGATTCATCGGCACGATTAATTATTGTTAAAGGGGTGAAAACTTTGCCCATCGGATTTGTCTGTTTCTTTTCCATATTATTATTTAGTAATCCCTATAATTAGAGAATATATTTTGAGACTAACTAGAGATTAGAGCGGTTACTGATAACTGATCACTGATCACTGATTTAAGGTCTTTGCAGGAAGATTAATTCTTCAACGGGGAGGAAATCATAGTATTGACCTTGATTGGCTAAAACTGCGATTAAATGGAGACGAGCATCGGGTTCAATGTGTAATCCTTCCCAGGGTACAGCAATTTCCAAACATTGATTAAAAGAAGCTTTGGCACTACTAGGAACTCGCTGCCAAGTAAAATATTCTTGAGCGAATTCTAACCAAGTAAATTCCGTGATTAAATTTATTCCTAGATGATGATGATAACCGTAATCGAGGGGCGATCGAGGGGGAATATCTGCTAAGGGAATTGGACTTTGCAGACGATGCACTTCATCATAATACCAATATAAATGTACTTCAGGCGGGATATCTTTGCCTAATTCCGCCCCCGGTTTCCAATCGAAACGCAGATAAAAATTGAGGTGATCCCAACCGAAAAAGAGCCTTTGTACTAAGGAAGTCCGGTGCATTGTACCACTGGCGCCACCAATTTCGATCCGTCCAGCTTTATCCCAATCCTGTTCGTCCCCAAAACCGTCGATAATGGGGTGAATGAAAGCCAGTGGACGATTAGTTTGTTTATCCCCGTGTTCTTCCACAGGTTCGAGCAAATAGGAGGGAATTGGCTCATTTAAAGCTTGATAAAGAGCGATCAGGTGTTCGCGGAAAAGTTGGTCAAAAATTGCGTCATGATTGGAGGAATGGCCATAACCAAACCACCAAAACCAATCGGAACCTTCCGCTGCATACAATGCTTCCCACGCGTCGGGGTTATTATCTTCCGTCGCTTCCGGGTGATTAGCGAGGGTTTGACGGGCTAAAATTAGATATTCCCAAGCTTTATTTTTAGCGGGATCGCCGATCCAAGTGGTAAAATTGGCATCGATCCAAGAGCCGCTATGAAGTTTATTGACAGGAATTTTGGCATTAGCGGGAAAGCGATCGAGATATTCGGAGACGGTGACTAATTCGATCGCTTGGTGGTCGCTTAAAAGTTGATAAAGGTTCTCTAGGAAGGGTAAACCGTCTTGATGATAGTTTTCCCAACAGTTTTCGCCATCTAGCGCAATGGTAACTAACCAGGGTTTTTCTAGGGTCGTGGTTTCTGCGTTGGTTTTCAGTTGTTCGGCGATCGCTTCTAGGTGTTTAACTAAGTCTGTAGCGGCCTCGGTTGCTTTCATGCCACTATAGCTAAATCCGATCAGATCCGAGAGACGATGATCGCGGAAAACCATCGATAAATTGCCGTTGCTAGTTTCCAGACGGTAGGGACGATAAAGCAATTCCGGTTCGCTAATATTGCCTTTTTCGTCGCGATGAAAGTAATGTCCCAGAGACCAACCTAACACCCCCTCATCGGAACATAACCACTGAAAACCCTGTTTAGCGACAGCGGGGAGAATCGCGGGACTAACGGATTGTTCCGAGGGCCACAGTCCTCGAGGATGTTTATCAAAGCGATCGATATAGATTTGCCAAGCTTTCTGGAGATGGCGCGAAATATCTTCAGGATAGCGGAAATATTGCCGAGGAAGGGTCATATTCGGCGCTGCTACCCGGCCTGCTTCCGAGTTGGCCAGCAGGGGTAAAATTGGATGGGTGTAGGGACTGGTAATGATTTCTAGTTGTCCGGTTTCCTGCATTAACCGGTGTTGCGGCAAGATACGACGCAGAATTTGACGCTGTTTGGAGATAATTCGCTGGCGATCGCTTAAAGTGAAGTTTTTTCCCTGTTCTAACCAGGCAGCGATTTCTGGGTCACTGTGAAAGATAGGATCAATCCAAGCGAGGTTATGCCAAGCCAAGAGATCGCTATAATCTTGGAGATGCCAATGGCTAATACACCAACTATGACCGTTTTCTTGACGCTGTGCGTATAATTGCCCGTAACGGGGGTGCGGATCGATCAGGGTACGATGGTTAGCATCGAAAAAGTGTTCGAGGATAAAGTGTTTTTGTGCCAGGGTTAACTGCGCTTCTGGGGTGACGGTGAGGGCAAGATAGGGGTCTATAGCTAGTCCGTTGACGTAATCCTCTAATTGCAGGATTAAAGAGGGGACAAGGTTGACAGTTTGGTGTAATTTGGGAAAACGTTCTAGAATCAGGATTAAATCGAGATAATCTTTCACCCCATGCAGTCGCACCCAGGGTAAGCGATATTGTCCCGAAGCATCGGTGCGAGTTTGACAGGATTTGTAGAGGGGTTGGTGTTGATGCCAAATAAAAGCGACGTAGAGAGGATAGGCCATGATAATACCGAGGAAAAGTGCATATAACAGGCTTTAAAGCCGTTATATTAGATAATAATGGACAATAAAGCCCATTATAGATTCTTAAAAGTTGATTTCGGTCACTACCATAATCCTATCAACTGGTTTTGAGGGGGTATCGTCTCTTTGTATTTGTTAAAGGATCGGATTCTCCGGTGGTGATTATTTGCAGTTCAGCAGTAGAATCTCTAATATTATCGGGCCCTGCTGATTTGATATGCGAATCTTCTTTTCTGGGATGTTTAAAACCCAGACCTAAACTAACTTTTGTCTCCGATAACCGCTATAGCAGTTATCGGAGACACATTTTAACCGCCTATCCTTAGATTAGCTGAATTTCCGCCAATCTCTTTACTGTTGCCTCTTACCTCATCTCAACAAGCAATTTAAATGTGCGGGCAGCTAATCAGATTTGAGTTTTCAGTTCACTGATTACTGGTTACTGTTCACTGTTTACTGTTTACTAGACCTCAAATTCAGATAAATTTGACATAATATTAGGTTTTATGGTTGTAATAGTTGTCTCTTGTCTTTTTTATCCTCCTGTCTCGGATTCTCCTCACCTAACGGAAGATTTTTGATTTTTGCAGGAGATATACTGATTACTGATTACTGATTACTGAAAAACCCCCATCACCTCGATCGACAACATTTTTCAGGATGATAGGATAAGCTGGAATTATCGAAACCGTAGAAATAATAGATAAAATGAGTAATCTCCTCTGGCCGCCTTTTCTCAAGAAAGCTTACCGTCAAGAACCAATAACTAGCTTTATCTTTACCGCAGCGGCAGTAGATGTCATCATCGGGGTTCTAGGACAAAGATGGACACTGCTATCTTTAGGGGCAACGATTATGGCGATCGCTATCTTCGCCAGGTGGCAACAGAGCCAAAAAAGCAAGGTAATCAACAAAGAAGAAGCAGCAAGATACTATTTACCGCCCCAATCGGGTCAAGTGGCTTTACCAACCCTGAAAAACGAAAAAAATCGACCTTCTTAGCTCAAAAATCTCCCCTTGCTTGGCAATCAATCTCCTCAAAGGCTAGAATCTATAGCACGGTTCATTTGTTAATATTCAACTAAATTTATGAAATTCCGATTTATCGGTGGGGAGAAACTTGTCGGGGCAATTGTGGTCAGTGTCTTAACCACGCTGACAATCGGGCAACATCAGCTTAGTCATGCCCAAAATCCCATTGCCCCCCCTAAACCCGCGGCTGAAAGTGGCGAAAAAATCCCAGAAACTATCCTAGTAGAAGGTTTAGGCAGACTTACCCTCGCTAAAACCTTAGAAGGGCAACAATCCACCCCCAATGCTGTGATTTTCAGCCCCGATAACCAATTAGTTCTCGCCGGTGGTAGTGATACGGATCCTCTCCTGAGAATTTGGTCGGTAAAAACAGGGCAAAAAGTCTCCCAAACTCGCGCCCAAAGAACCAGCGTCAAAGCTTTAGCCATTAGTCCCAACGAAAGATTATTAGTTAGTAGCGGTTTAGATGGTTCTATTAATTTTTGGAATCTGGTGGAAGGCAAGTATTTAGGAATTGCCCTCGAACACGGTAATACGGTCCTCGCCCTTACGGTTACTCCCGATGGTAAAACGTTAATTAGTGGTGGTTTGGAAGGAATTCGCCTCTGGACAGTGCAACCTCCCCGCCGTCCCCTCTATCGTTTAAATTGGGTGGGTAATTTTGTTTATTCCCTAGGGATGAAATCCGATGGTGTCACCCTTGCTAGTGGTCATGAAAACGGTGAGGTAAATTTTTGGGACATCCGCGAGGGCAAATTTTTATCGAAATTTTCCGCCCATCCCCAAGCGGTTAGCAAGCTTTTATACACTCCCGACGGCAAAAATTTAATTACGGGTAGTTTAGACCGCACGATTAAAATCTGGGATACGAGCAATAATCAGTTATTATTTACCCTCATCGGTCATACGGCCCGAATCCGTTCCCTGGCACTCCATCCCAACGGACAAATTCTCGCTAGTGCCAGTAATGACGGTGTGCGTTTATGGGATGTGACCACGGGTAAACAGTTAGCCTGGTTTGATAATAATTCCGACTGGGTGGAATCCCTGGCTTTTAGTCCCGATGGGCAGTATTTGGCTAGTGGTAATTATGATTTTAAAATTCGCCTCTGGCAATTCGTCCGTTAGGCAAAAATATCTTCATTTAGCCTTTAACCACTTCTAGAAAAGCTGATTTAGCCGCTGCCTGTTCCGCTGCTTTTTTGCTTCTGCCAGTTCCCACTCCTAATTTCTGCTCATTTAACCACACTTCCGCACAAAAACGTTCTTGATCTAAGCCATTGATTTCTTTTACTAAATATTGCGGCAGTTTTTTGTATGTTGCTTGTGTCCACTCCTGCAAGGCATCCTTATAATTCTGTCGGGCCGGATCTCGACGAATTTCGGCCGCTTTTTCCCTTAGTGGTTCATCTAGCCAAGAACGCACTAAAACCATAGTCTGTGTACTAAGATATAATGCCCCCAAAACCGCCTCAAAAGCGTCTGCTAGACGGGAAATTCTCCCCGCTTGATCGATACTCGTACTACTTGATACCAACAAATAACGCTCGAAACCGTAGCGATCCGCAAATTCCGCCAGAGTGCGATCGCTAACCATCATCGATCGCAGGGCGGCAAATTCTCCCACTAGCGCCTCCGGATAGGTTTCTAACAATACCTCCGCCGCCACCAGTCTTACCACAGAATCGCCCACAAATTCCAATTGTTCATAATTCTTATCACGGGAAATACTGGGATGAGTTAGAGCTAAATCTAATAAATCCCACCTGACGGGGACATCAGCCGATAAACCCAGCTTTTCCACTAGGGTTTTTAATTGTTTTTGGCGACGCGGATCACTTAAGGACATGGGAGCGGGAAGAAGGGGTGTAGGGTGTGGGGTGTGGGGTGTGGGGGAGAGGGGAGAGAGTGAGTTTCTCAGTTTGTTTTTTAATGTCCTCATACCCAGTTTAAATGCACAACAGCTTATTTCACCTGTAGCGTTATACTCGAAGAAGGATTACCTTTATCAACAACCAAGAAAAACCATGATCGAACAAAAGTTTAGTCTATAAAAACCTCAAATAGAATTTCTCAACCGTTATCAAAAATACGGCTTTAAAGATGCTAATGAGATAGTGAGAGTGGCTCTAGAGCGATTTCAACTAGAACTAGAGGCTCAGGACTTACAAGAATCAGCAAATCTGTAGGCAGCAATTTATCAACAAGATGAAGAATTACAGCAACTTACCGAATCAGCTTTAGTAGGATGGACAGCATAATAAATCTCAAGCGAGGACTGATTATTGAGGTAAATCTAGAGCCAACTAAAGGTTCAGAAACTGGGCAAATCAGACCTTGTATTAATCTACCCAATTTTCTAAGGATAAATGAGGAATTTGTCTAAAATGTCGCAGATTTCTGGTTACTAACCTAGCTTGATTAGCTAATGCGATACAATAGATCGGCTCTGCCAATTTTTTGGATTTTAGAAACACTTCGTAAACGGTCAAATTGATTAGCAGCATCTCCATCAATTAAAATTACAGGAAGTTGATTCAGTAGGACTTCTGAACGACAAAAAAGTTTTTGTGCTTTCAATAAATCACTTCCTGAAAAAGCTTTAAGTAGATAATCTATCCTTCCCTGCAAAATTTCAATCTTGGTGACAATCGCAATGGCGACTTCCTCATCCTGTAAGCTTTCTAACCGATTAATAACGTTAGTATTACCTGCGTGGAGATGAGTTAAAGTATCCGTGTCAAGAAGATACATCATCTTCAGTTTCTGAACGTCCTCTAGCTTGGTAAATAGAGTCTCTTAGGTCAGCAAGAGAGCTATCATCCCTTAAAGCACCTGCTGCTTGTTGCAGAAAAACAGTTTTACTCTTTGGGGAAGAGTTAGGAAGAGACGGAGGATTAAAGGCTTTCGTCTCTTGCTCTAATAAAATATCACTGTTTAATTTTTCTGATTTTGGTTTAACTGCCATAATTGCTCCTGATTATTTATTAATATTTTATCATAAATTTATTGCTAACTACAAGAGTCAAAGTTTTATTTTTGGGAATTTTCAAAACTTGGCGAATTAAAGCTTGACAGGATAAGTATTAACTTGCCAATTGCTTGTAGCTACAGGACAAGCTAAACCCAAATTAGTAATATTCCATTGGATAAAAGCATTATCGTTATTTTTCCAAGTAATCTTAACTGTGCCGACACAGTTACCTGCATTTCCAGACAGCTTAAAATTTCCTCGTAGGGTATCTCCAGTTGTACAACCTTCTGTTTGGGGAGCAGGAATCGTAATTGTTCCTGTAAATGGTGGTTTACCATATCCAAAAATAGTTTCAACTAAACTGAGTGTACTACTACCAAAACAAATTTTATTTAAGTTTGCAATTCTAGTTAAATTACTTTGAGAACGCCAAATTAAGCTTGTTTGCTCAGAAGAAGAGGCGATAGTTTCAGTTGGTTTAAGTTTTTCTTGTTGAAGTTGACGCTGTTTTTCAGCTAATTCTTCCTGGTTTTGTTCAAGCTGACGTTGTTTTTCATCTAGCTGTCGTTGCCTTTCCGCTAATTCTTGCTCTTGTTGTTTGGCTTGATTAGTCTGTTCTGATTGAATTTCAGAGATTCTTTCTTCTAATTTTTGTTGTTGTTTTTTAGAGAAGAAAGTCCAGCCAGCTAAGAAAGTAATACCTATTGTTACAGCAGCAATAGTAATTTTTATCCAGTCATTTTTCAGAATCACGTTGCCTTGTTGAGATGAAGGGAAAGAAAGTTCAGTTGGCGTTACTCTCGGCTGTCCCTGTAGCGCCTGTCTCATCATTTGAGCAGTTGTAAATCTTTGATTTGCTTGCGATTTAATAGCTTTATCAATTGCATTGGCTAGAGTTGGACTAACATTTAAAGCATATTGTCGCCAGATAATTTCTCCAGTAAGCGGTTCGGTTTCTAATTCTTCAGGTATTCTCCCTGTTAATAAATAAATTGCTGTTAAACCAAGAGCATATAAATCACTGGAAAAAACTGGTCTTCCTATTGATTGTTCTGAAGGCATGAACCCCGGTGTTCCAATTACAATAGAACTGGTGGAATTACCCCTAGGAGACATCCCTGTACCTATTGCTTCTTTAATAGCACCGAAGTCAATTAAAATTGGCATTTGATCGTGGTGACGAATAATAATATTATCTGGTTTAATATCTCGGTGAATAATCCGTTTACTTTGAATATATTCCAATAGGACTAAAAGCTTTAGTAAAATTCTTTTAACAAAGGTTTCTTCTTGTTTTCCTTGGCTCTTAACTAAACTAGATAAAGTCTGTCCCTGAATATATTCTTGAACCAAATAAAACTGTCCCTGATCCTCAAAATAAGCAAACAATGTGGGAATTTGATCATGACTATTTCCTAAATCTTCTAAAATCACTGCTTCTCTTTGAAAGCGCTCTTTGACCAGTTGATAGACCTGTGGGTTATTGTGCATGGGTCGCAGTTGTTTAATTACACAGGTGCGACCTGATGGTAAATGGGTATCTTCCGCAAGAAAGGTATCGCCAAATCCCCCACTTCCTAATTGTCGAATAATTCGATAGCGATTAGCCAATAGACTTTGCCTCATTTTTTTAACAGAATGTCAAGTTTTGTTAAGAGATTCAACATTGCTGGTACTTACCCATTGACCAATATTTTAGCCTAAGATATCCTAAAGAACCAAAAACACCCCAGACTTACTTAAGTGTGAGACACCATTATATCTTTAGCTCACGGTAGCGGCGGCCAAGCGATACGGGATTTGATCAATCACCTAACCGTTAGCGGTGCAATCCCCCTCTAAGCTAAGAAGCATTTAAATTGGTAGTTGAGGTTCCAGGGGAAATGAGAGCAGGGGAGACCACTTCGTGCGCGTTGCGGGGGGAGAATAAATAAAAATAATCTCCTGAATACTGACTCCTGATAACTGATAAAGGAGAGAGTCAGACATAAGCCGAATTCTGTATTTCCCAACAGCAGTAAAATCGCTTTTACCTTTGTGGGAATAGAGGTTATCTATCTGGGATAATTGTCACCAATTACCTCGAGCGGTTCCTAAAAACGGGACAGGAAAAAGACCAACCTTTGTCCCTCCACCTTGCTCCCCACCGGGGTTTACCGAGCCAGTACCTCTCGATACTGCTGGTGCGCTCTTACCGCACCTTTGCACCCTTACCCCCAATCAGTTATCAGTTATCAGTTATCAGTGGAAAGTTATCAGTGAATTTACTTTCGTTACTGTTTACTGATTACTGAAAAAAGGGGGCGGTATTTTTCTGTGGCACTATCCTCACGCTCGCGCGCACTGGACGTTATCCAGCAAGTGTGGTCTTTCGGGAGTTCGGACTTTCCTCGCAATCATTGATCAAATGATTCCGCAACCTCTAGACCAACTCTCTCCTATTCTCTAGTATGACTTACCAGAGACTCGATCGCTCATATATCCTAGTCAATAATCAGTGATCAGTAAACAGTAAACAGTGAACAGTGAAAAGACAGTAGGAAACTGCTATTTATAGCGTTTTTCAGTCTGCTGAGGTACAAAAGTTATGGGTTTTAGGCAAAAGGCAAGAGGCAAAAGGGAAGAAAAATAGGTGTACCTCACTAGCTTAGGAAACGCTATAATACTGCTCGCTTAATACATACTGCTCACTTAAAACTCAAATCTGATAACTGATAACTGATAACTGCTCAATGTCGATCGCTCTAAACGTTAACATTAAAGGTAATGGCTATCCGATCCTCTGTCTGCACGGTCATCCCGGTTCGGCAGCCAGTATGTCTGTATTTACTGAGCATTTTTGCCAACGCTGGCAAACCCTGGCCCCGGATCTGCGCGGCTACGGTAAAAGTCGTTATCGCCGGGATTTTCAGCTAGAAGAACATCTAGAGGATTTAATCGGGCTGCTCGATCGCCAAAAAATCCCGCAATGTTTAATTCTCGGTTGGTCTTTGGGGGGTATAATCGCACTGGAATTAGTATTGCGGCATCCCGATCGCTTTCCTGGTTTAATTCTAGTGGCCTCGGCCGCGCGGCCTTGGGGTAGTCATCCTCCTATCACCACCACAGATTTAGTTTTGACGGGGATGGCGGCAATTCTCAATCAGATTAAACCGGGATGGCGTTGGAATATTGATACTTTTGCTCGTCGTTCCCTGTTTCAGTACCTTTTTTCACAACATCAAGCGATCGCCTATCAATATCTCGCTCAAGATGCTGTTCCTGCCTACTTACAAACTTCTCCATTTGCCGATCGCGCTTTAAATCGGGCTTTAAAAAAAGGTTACAATTGTTTAAAATCTCTTGACAAAATTACAATTCCCTGCTTAGTTCTGGCGGGGGCAAATGATCGCCATATTACCAGTGCCTCGAGCCAAGAAACGGCCGAAAAACTGAAACTGTCTCAGTGGAAATGTTACCCAGATACGGCCCATCTGTTCCCCTGGGAAATCCCCGACTTAGTTTTAGGGGACATTGATGCTTGGTTAGCGGAGCATTTTAGCGATAAACTGGCAAAGTAAAGTGAAAACTACTGCCGTGGTCGGGGACACTATCCACCCAAATTTGACCGTAGTGGGCGCGAATAATCTTGCGACAGACCGATAAACCGATGCCATAACCTTCTTTACCCTCATCCCGTTTGAGACGCACATGGCCCTCAAAAATATGCTCTTGTTTTTCTTCGGGGATGCCGGGGCCGGTATCACTGATGCTCACCTGTACTTTTTGAGTAGTACGATGAAGGACAGAAAGGGTAATTGCGCCGCCGGGGGGGGTATATTTGACCCCATTCTCTAGGAGATTAATAATCACCTGTCGGATTAACTCCTCATCAGCATAGACGGGGGGCAGATCTTGGGGGATATCGCTTTGGAGAATTAAAGTCTTTTCCTGAAAAGTATCGGTAAATTGAGACAAAATTTCCTGACAGAGGGATTGGAGATAAAATTTACTCTGTTGGAGAGTGAATTGCGCCGCCATGCTCTTAGAAGCTTGCAGAATATCCGTAATCAAACGGTTCATAATCCGAAACTGTTTGCGGGCCTGTTGGTGCAGTTGTTCTCGTAATTGCAGACTGCGCTCCGTATCTGGTTGATGATAGGCTAATTCGAGGGTTTCCACAGCGATGGAAGCAGCGGTGAGAGGACTGCGTAAATCGTGGGCTAACATAGCCAAAATTTGGTCTTTAAATTTTAATTGTTCCAATAATTCTTCCTTTTCCTGTTTAAGACGAAAAACCTCATCGGCGATGCGGATGAGTTCGCCCGAATGTTCCACCTCTTGAAGTTGTGCATCCTCAGCGTGATGATTTTTGACCTCCTCTTTAATCGCTTTTTGCCAGCGTACCAACCATTTTTTAAACTGTTCCACCAGATTGCTGCCCGCGAGGGTATGACGGGGGCCGGGGGCAATTTTGACCAGGGCCGGGGTAGCTACAAGGCGAAAATGTTCGACTAAATGAGGTTGCTGGCGAATTTCGATGATTTGTAGGTCAATCGGGTAATCAGACTTTAAAGACTGGAGATAGGCCTGAATTTGACGGATAATTTCTTGAGAACTGGGACGGTCATCAACAAACAGCAAGAGTTGAATCGAGAGAGGCGTTGTCGTCTCTCTCCCTAAAGCAGTCAGTGGCTCGTTAGATGGGAGCATCGGCAAATTAGTAAACCTAGGGATTGCGGAGATCGATCGACGATCGATCGACTTTTATCATATTCTTTATTGTAGAAGCTTAAGATAGTATAAAATCTACTCAACCTAATCTTAAAGTTTTATTCCTTAATTCTAAGAAGAAATCCTATGGCTTTTGGCTATGTTGCCCTAGTTCTCCACGCTCATCTCCCTTTCGTCCGCCATCCCGAAAGCGATTACGTCCTCGAAGAAGAATGGTTATACGAAGCAATCACAGAAACCTACATCCCTCTCCTGCAAGTTTTTGAAGGTCTCAAGCGGGACGGTATCGATTTTAAAATGACCATGAGCATGACTCCGCCTTTGGTGTCGATGCTGCGGGATCCGTTACTGCAAGAGCGTTATGAAGAACACTTAGGTAAGTTAGAAGAATTAATTGCTAAAGAAATCGACCATAATCAACACAATGGCCATATTCGCTACTTAGCCGAATATTACGCTGAATCTTTCCAAAGTATCCGACAAACTTGGGAAAAATACGATCGAGATCTGGTCAAAGCTTTTAAACAATTCCTCGACAGTAACAACCTAGAAATTATCACCTGTGGTGCGACCCATGGTTATATGCCCCTGATGAAAATGTACCCGCAAGCGGTCTGGGCGCAAATTGAGGTGGCCTGTCAACACTACGAAGAAAATTTCGGTCGTCGTCCCAAGGGCATTTGGTTGCCGGAATGTGCCTACTATGAAGGGGTAGAAAGAATGTTAGCCGATGCGGGCATTCGTTACTTCCTCGTCGATGGCCACGGTATTCTCTACGGTCGTCCGCGCCCCCGTTACGGCAGTTACGCGCCCATTTTCACAGAAACCGGGGTGGCTGCTTTCGGTCGTGACCACGAATCTTCCCAACAGGTTTGGTCTTCCCAAGTCGGTTATCCGGGGGATGTGGTCTATCGGGAATTCTATAAAGATTTGGGCTGGGAAGCGGAATACGAGTATATTAAGCCCTATATCATGCCCAACGGTCAACGCAAGAATATAGGCATCAAATACCACAAAATTACTAGCCGGGACGGTGGTTTATCGGAAAAAGGGCTTTATGACCCCTACTGGGCCAAAGAAAAAGCCGCCGAACACGCAGGCAATTTTATGTATAATCGCGAGCGGCAAGTGGAGAGTTTAGCCGGAATTATGGGCCGTCCTCCCCTGGTGGTTTCTCCCTACGATGCCGAGTTATTCGGTCACTGGTGGTATGAGGGACCCTGGTTTATTGATTTTCTGTTCCGCAAGTCTTGGTATGACCAAAATATCTACCAAATGACCCATTTAGCCGATTATCTCCGGGCTAACCCGACCCAGCAGGTCTGTCGTCCTTCCCAATCCAGTTGGGGTTATAAGGGTTTCCATGAATACTGGCTGAATGAAACTAACGCTTGGATCTATCCTCACCTGCACAAAGGCACGGAACGGATGATTGAATTAAGTCATCACGAAGCGGAGGATGAATTACAGGAACGGGCTTTAAATCAGGCAGCCCGGGAGTTATTATTAGCGCAATCTTCTGACTGGGCCTTTATTATGCGAACCGGTACGATGGTTCCCTATGCTGTCCGGCGCACTCGTTCCCACCTGCTGCGGTTAAATAAAATCTATGAAGATGTGAAATCCGAGAAGATTGACTCCGGTTGGTTGCAAAAAGTCGAGGAAATCGACAATATTTTCCCCAATATCGATTACCGCATCTATCGACCTCTGTAATCTTTGTTAGAGATTAATAAAAATTTTGGTGCGTTATGGTTTGTAACGCACCTTGTTGCTTTCTGATTCACTCATTACTTGATCTCCTGTAGATTTCTGCACTATCTACAAAAATAGTACCCAACTTATCGAAAATTTGGGTTAAAACCCCGTCGTTTTACGACGGCTTTTCCTGATTTTTGATGTAGCACTTAAGAACTTCCAGTGGCGCACCTCCTACAGAAGATACAAAATAACTGGGCGACCAAAGAGCGTCTTTCCCGTATGGCTTAGGATATCCAGCTTGTCCATACCTGCGACTAGAG
>NZ_JADBUE010000200.1:0-6827 GCF_020245805.1 Microcystis sp. M179S2
AACATTCCGCAATATTTACAAATTCTTAAAAATTAATTGAGAAAGATTTTTATTTAACAACGATGTTACAATGGTTACAGCGATTTTACTGAATTTCATAATGGGTTTTTCTGTGCTTTTTTGGACAGCAACGCTTGAAACCCTTGCCACAGCTAGAAGGTAATCCTAATTAAGACAGGTAAATGAGTCAATTTCACCCACAACGATGATCTTTTTTTTGTGTAGTTTTGTTGCAAAAAAAAAGTTTTTTTGACAAAAAGCACAAAGTATGAATGATGAATTATGAAGTGGGGTAGTGAAGTAGTGGGGAAGTGGAGCATTTGGCTGAAATTTCCCTAAACCCCTAAATCCCTATCCCCTACCTCCTGCCGACCGCCGACCGCCGACCGCCGACCGCCTCCTGACTCCTGATCACTGATTACTGATTACTGATTACTGATTAGGTGTCACCTGATCGATAACCTTGAGAGTCCCGTCATCCTTAACAGTCCAGACATCGTAACTACCGACCACATCGCCATTTTCATCGATATCCACATTGCCACTGGCCCCTTGATAGTTAATATCCTCGCCTTTGCGAATCATTTCCATGGCTTGACAAGCATCGGTTACTTCCGTCCCCGGACCGTTAGCCACCTCACGAATCTTGCTTTGAATCCCTTCACCAGTGTTAGATTTAGCCGCCTCGGCCGCTAACATCAATAAAATCCCCGCGTCCCAAGTATGGGGAACAAAAGCGGTGACATCCTTGCCGGTCTTTTCTTTCCAGAGAGTAGTAAAAGCACTTAAAGCTTGACCGTCGGCCCCGGGGACCGTGCCTAGGGCCCCAGCAATAATTGACTTACCATCGGTTCCTTTCCCCACCTGTTTGGTGAAATCTTCCGAATAAACCCCATCGGTGAGGAGGACGGTAACTCCTTTGGTCAATCCCTGTTTATAGGCCGCTTGCAGTAATAAACTGCCCGTTTCAGCGTAAAGGACTGCCGCTACAGCATCCGGTTGGTTAGCGAAGGCAGCCGCCGCTTCACTATCGAGAGTGGCAGCTTTCGGGTCATAACGGACAGGATTTTGCTTATTAGTGATAGTGCCGCCTAATTTATCGAAAGCACTCACGAATTCCCGTTCAAATCCGACTCCATAATCGTTATTGATCACGACGGTGGCCACATTTTGAAAACCCTTTTTCTTAGCTAGGACCGCTAAAGCTTGAGCTTGGTAGGTGTCCGGGGGAGCCGTCCGCGCCCAAAAACCTTTAAAATCGCCTTTTTTCGCCCTGTCAGTAAATACAGGACTGGTGCTACCCGGAGAGACTAACATAACTTTCTTTCTCACCGCCACATCGACGGCTGCTCCTGAGACGCTACTGGCAAAGGAACCGATCACACCGGCTACTTTATCCACCTCCGCTAGTTTCGTCATCGCTGAAGCACCGGCGGCGGGATCGGTTTGGTCATCTTCTTTCACGAGGGTGACGGGTTTGCCATTGACTCCACCACAGGCATTGATAGTCTCTACCGCTAGGGCGGCTGCTTCGGGCATATTTTGACCAATGGCGGCTAAATCTCCGGTAATGGGCAGTAAAGCCCCTAATTTTAAGCCTTGATCACCGGGGCCAGTGGTGGTGGGACTAGAGGCAGTGTTATCGGGGGTTTGGGCATTATTACAAGCGGTTAAAAAATTAGCTAACAGGGTGATGCTCAGGGTTAGGGCTAGGGGCGATCGAATATATCTCTGCATGGCAGTAAAATCAAGGATGAGTCAAGGTTGCAAGACTGAAAGGCCCGGACTGGGAAAATTCTAATCGATGTTAGCATTCTCTTCAAATCAAACAGGTTTCCATCTTAATCAGATATTGATGGAAAAAATGGCTAATTTGTTCGACCTATGCCGTCGGGTGTGGGGTAGTGGGGTAGTGGGGTAGTGGGTAGTGGGGAAATGGGGAAGTGGGGTGGGGAAGTGGGGAAGTGGGGAAGTAGAGCATTTGGCTGAAATTTCCCTAAACCCCTAAACCCCTAAACCCCTAAACCCCTCAATCTCTAAATCCCTATCTCCTGCCTCACCCCACCAACAAACTTTTTCAGTAAACCCCACTTAGGAAGCTTTGGCTAAAACGGTCTTCTGGTTTAAAAACTGAATCGCCGTTTGGTATTGACTATCTTTTTCGGTGCCGATTTCCTCATAGGTGATCGGTTCCTGTGCCACCACTTGATCGGGGATAATTCCTAACTTATGAATATCATGGTGGGCGGGAGTTTCATATTTGGCGACGGTAATCGCTAATCCTGCCCCATCGGGTAACTCGAATAAGGACTGAATTAATCCCTTACCGAAAGTCTTTTCTCCCACTAAAACCCCTCGCTGATTGTCCTGTAATGCTCCAGCTAAAATCTCGCTGGCGCTGGCGGTTCCCTGATTGACTAAAACCACTAGAGGCGCATCGGTTAAAGCATTGCCAGCAGCGGCAAAACTATCGGCAATTCCCTCGCGATTAACCGTATAAACGATCGTTCCCTGATTAATCCACATCCGAGCGATTTCTATACCCGCTTGCAGTAAACCACCGGGGTTATTTCTTAGATCCAAAATATAACCCTTTGCCCCTTGTTTTTGTAAGTTCGTCACCGCTTCCGAGACTTCTTTGGCAGCGTTAGCACTAAATTGATTTAAGCGCACATAACCGATGGGCAAGGAACTAGAATTTTTATCCAAAACCGCTACTACTGGACTTAAAGAAATGCGTTGACGGGTTAAAGATAGGGTTTTTGGTTGACTTTTTTGATCGGGAAGAATGACTAAGGAAACTTCTGTTCCGGGGGTGCCGCGCATTTTGGCCGCCGCCGCGTCGAGGGTTAAAGTAGTGGTATCGATGCCATCAATAAACAAAATGCGATCGTGGCTAGTCAAACCAGCGGCCTCAGCAGGAGAACCGGCAAGGGGGGCAACTACTTCTAAGTAACCATTGTCAGGATTGATATTAATTTGCAGTCCTACCCCCGATAATTCCCCCGTGGTGCTAATTTGTAGGTTATGGTATTGATCCGGTCGCAGGAGACGGGTAAAAGGTTCATCGAGAGTAGCTAACATCTGTTCGATCGCATTGTAGGCCGCCGTCCGATCGTTGAGGGGTTTTTTGATGAATTGTTCCCGCACCTGCCACCAGTTTTGATGATTAAATGTGTCATCATAATAAGATTGGTTGACTAATCGCCAAGATTGTAGTAGCAATTTTTGTTCTTCGCTAAAGGCGGCTGCTGTGGGTGTCCATGCCATCCAAGTCAGACAAAACCAAAATCCCACTAATAATCCCACCCACAACGATTTTTTTCTCATCTTGCTTCTCTTATAAATCAAGTGCTGATCTGCTGATTATTTTCAGTATAGTCTTTTCTCTGAAATCGATTCTTATCTGGTAACTCTTTCCCTTCAAGGGATTCCCATAAAAAAGAGGGTAGTTATGGTTAACTACCCCAAAAAATTCTACTAGATCGGTGCCATTAAGCGATCGCTTAATTGTTCAGCTACTAGACAGCCACAACTTTTTTGCTGACTTGGGTTAATTGCCCTTTAGCATATTTGGCTGCGTAATCATCGAGGGACATTTGTTTGATTTTGCTGGCGTTACCGGCGGTACCAAATTGTTGATAGCGATCGGCACAAACTTTCTGCATATAGGTGATCGAGGGTTTCAGGAAGAAACGGGGATCAAACTCTTTCGGGTTGCTGAATAGTGCTTCACGAACTGCGGCGGTAATTGCTAAACGGCAATCGGTGTCGATATTGATTTTACGCACACCACTCTTGATGCCTTTTTGGATTTCTTCCACGGGAACACCGTAGGTTTCAGGGATAGCGCCACCGAATTGGTTGATTAATTCGAGGAGATCTTCGGGGACCGAGGAAGAACCGTGCATGACCAAGTGAGTATTGGGTAAGCGGTTATGAATTTCTTCAATGCGGCTAATAGCGAGAATTTCGCCGGTGGGTTTGCGGGTAAATTTGTAAGCGCCGTGGCTAGTACCAATGGCTACTGCTAAAGCATCTACTTGGGTTCTTTCGACGAAATCTACCGCTTCATCGGGATCGGTTAACAGCATCGAGTGATCTAATTCCCCTTCAAAACCGTGGCCATCTTCCGCTTCTCCTTTACCGGTTTCTAAGGAACCTAAACAACCGAGTTCCCCTTCCACACTAGCACCGATCGAGTGAGCAACTTTTACTACTTCAGCAGTAACGTTAACGTTGTACTCGTAGGTGGCGGGAGTTTTAGCATCCGCTTCTAAGGAACCATCCATCATGACACTGGTGAAACCGTTACGGATCGCCGAGTAGCAGGTGGCGGGTTCATTACCGTGATCTTGGTGCATCACAATGGGGATATGAGGATAGGTTTCCACCGCGGCGGTGATCAAGTGACGCAGGAAGTTTTCCCCTGCATATTTGCGCGCACCGCGAGAAGCTTGCAGGATAACGGGGCTATCGGTGGCTGCCGCCGCTTGCATGATCGCTTGGATCTGCTCCATATTATTTACGTTAAAAGCGGGGATGCCATATCCGTTCTCAGCCGCGTGATCCAACAATAACCGCATGGGGACGAGTGCCATATCCTTTACTCCTTAATCTATTTCTTGTTTTCTGTCTCTTTAAATTCAAGAAAGTTAATTCTCTTACCTGTTAATCTTAAGATAGTTTTTACACTTTGACGATCCCCCAAAAAAATTTTTTCGGGTTTCGTCCTAAGATGACCACAATCTCCGTTGCGCTGGTCCGTTAAGTAGTTCGTGTGTATCAAATAACAGCTGGGGAATCGGTAATTTTTCCGGGCAGCGAGGTAAACAATCACCACATTCAGTACAATTATTGGCCTTGCGTCCGGGGAACCAATGACCGGCATTTTCCAGCATTCGATAGCGATACTGGCCAAAATCAGTCATTTCGTAAGCTACTGCCAGATTCCGCAGTCTCAACACTTCAGGGATATTAATATTTTCGGGACAGGGTAAACATTGATAACATTGGCTACATAAATCTGTAGCCAATTTATCGGTTAAATGTGCCTCTAAACGCTTAAAAACGGCAAGTTCTGCCGCATCTAGGGGCTGATCTCCTTCGCATACGTTAATAATTGTCTCTAATTCCTCTGGTATCGCTGCCCCGACGCTGAGGGTAGTAATGCGCGTATCGCTCAATAAAAAGCGATAATTTAGCTCTAAGGGTGAAAAAGGAGCGCATAATTCCTCTAGCTTCTTGGGAGGTCTGTGGAGACCACCTCCCTTATCAGCAGGGGAGATAATAAACACACCCATGTCCTTTGCTTGGGCCAAAGCGATCGCCGGTTGCTGTCTTTGCCAAAAAAAATAGTAATGGATATTGACAAAAGCGAAGAAATCTGTATTGATCGTCTCCAGAATAATTTCTAGGGGTGCATGGGTAGAAAAGCCAATATGACCGATTTTTCCAGCTTCTTGGGCCAGAAAAACGGCTTTCATGCAGCCTTGCGGGTCTTTAATCCAGTTTAAATGCTCGCGGGTGTTAATACCGTGAATTGCTAGACAATCGAGGTAATTTAATTGTAATCGTTCTAGGGATTCGGCGATCGCTTTTTCCATAGTTTGGCGATCGGGAGTGGGGACCAATTTCGTAGTCAGATAAACCCGCTCCCGCACCCCTTGACGCTGCAGGTAGCGACCGAGAAAAACTTCGCTATTACCGTAACCTCTGGCCGTTTCTAGGTGATTAATCCCCAATTCTAGGGCGCGATCAACTGTTGCGGTAAACACCGACTCTGAGGACAAACAGCGCATTGTCCCCAGGGAAAACAGCGAAAATTGCCAATTAGTACGGCCAAATCGTCGATAACGCATTGATTCAGTTATCAGTTATCAGTTATCAGTTACCAGTTATCAGTTATCAGTTACCAGTTATCAGTTGTTAGTTAGAAGGTATTGGGGGATGGGGTGTAGGGGTGATGGGGTGATGGGGTGATGGGGAAATGGGGAGAATAAATAAAAATAATCTCCTGTCGACCGTCGACCGTCGACCGTCTCCTGAATCCTGTCTCCTGAATGTTCACTGATCACTAAAATCACCGTGACGTTGGATCAGGTCTGAGGGGCTAAGATTGGAGACGAAATTGCGAAAAGCTTGACGTTCCTGCTCATCCGCGTCACGATCGACAGGGATAGAAGCGGAAGCGATCACTTCTTCCATTACCCAGACAGGACTGTTGGTACGCAGGGCAATGGCGATCGCATCACTGGGACGACAATCGATTTCTTTTTTGACTTCGCCGCGCTGGAGACAGAGAACAGCATAAAAGGTATTATCTTGGAGAGAATGGATGATAATCTTTTCTAAATCCATGTCCCAAACTTTAAAAATATTAGCGATCAAATCGTGGGTGAGGGGACGAGGGGGTCTTTGTTGTTCGAGGACGGTGATAATGGCCTTAGCCTGATCTTGTCCGATGTAGATAGGTAGGGCGCGACGCTCGGAACCATCCTTCAGCAGTACAATGGGACTGCGAGTGATAGCGTCTAGGGCAATTCCAGCGACTTTCATTTCGATCATGACTATGGCTTCTCCAAGATAGAGATTCAGCTAGGGAAGGAGTGGGAAAGCAAACTGAGTAATATAGTGCTTCGTTACACTCACAGTATGCCCTAAGATGGCAGAGATTAGCCTCATCTTTATTGACATCCTCGCCGCCCTAAAAGTGCGGCGATTCCTAAACCTCACGATTTAAGTTTCTGCTTCCACCACCGTCGCATACCACAGTTAAAAAACCATGTACTGTCTTACACAGAGTCCACAGACTTTCGCCCCATTTC
>NZ_JADBUE010000201.1:0-15449 GCF_020245805.1 Microcystis sp. M179S2
ATCCGAATGCTTCGCCCATACAGGACGCGGGCCGATGAAGACGCAAGGTTTTGAAGCACGATTCTCTCAAAATCTTGCACCTGTTTCGCGAGAAAAGCCACAAAACCCTTACCTTGCCTACATTTCACCTTTATTCAGCAAGCCCTAATTAGTTTAATTTTCTTTCTGGAAAACTTGAACTTTAAGACTCCTATTACCTAGTACACTCGGCGCAGCTTCAACCCTGAAGCGCAAACTAAAACCATCCAAATCTACTGAAAAAGAAACCACAAAAGTAGGCTAAATTGCTTCTAAAAATACCATAAATGCCCCTTCATTCACTCACTTGAAGGGGTTTATTTTTTCCACCTTTTTAAACTCTAAAAATTTCAGAGTTCACAGCTTATCGCTTACTTAAGACGGATGATTATTAGGATTTTCCATCAGCAATTCCTCACTGATAACAGCAACATTCAATTCATTATCTGCCGAGACAAAAGTGATAGAAGGTAAACCACTAGCTAGGCAAAGTGTATTAACAGCACAACCTACTGCTAACTGGATTGCGTCATAACCTCTTAAACCATAAGTTTCCGCTAATACCATTCCTGAATTAATTATACTTTCGGTAATTTCAATGACTTGATAATCTTTAAGCGAGTCCTTTCTCAACTGATGAACTATTGCTGTTGCATCCGTAACGCTAATACTTCCAGTGCGGGATCTTCGCGTAATAGCAGCCACAATTTCTACCTTGGCGATTGCGGCAATAAATATTTCATTATTTAAAGCAGCAGCAAATAATCCCAATACCCACGCTGAACCGGTTTCGCTGATATAACGCTTGACCAAGGCACTACTATCTAAGAAATAAAGTGCCATTTAACGGCGTTCCTCAATAATCGTTTCTGAAATAGGTTTTCCCTCGATTTCAATCAATCGTCGCTCAGTTATCGGTTGAGATGAAGGACGCTTAATCTGCTTGACTAATCCAGCATCAAGAAGAGATTGGTGAAATACCGCTTGTTTCTCAGCTTCTTCTTTATCCATAAGATACTGTTGAATCTTCTGATTAAGCAGCTGAAGTTCTTTTAGCTCAAGAGTCTCAAGCTGATTCAAGATTTGAGTAAGGATTGCCCGTGTCATAATCTGCTACTTTTTTTGCTGTCTGAGTAATTAATATTTTATAGCAAAGTTATAATTGAGTTAGTACAATAGACAGTATCATAAAAACTCACTCTTTAGACCTGCTTGATCGTAAATTTTTAGATTCTAGGCGCTTAATATCCTCTTGTCAGTAGCTGTTGAAAAGCAAAATGATCAAATCCTAGAGAACCGCTTGGATATTTGTTTGATTCTTGGCCAATTCTGCCAATGTCATTCCCTTTGTAAGTCGTTCAATTTCACTGCATCAGCTTAATTCCTTGCCAATAAATCAAATAAAGACAAAGACTTTATCCCCAGTTTTGGCAACTATTCTCGGTGTGAGAGGAGGAGGCAGATTTTGCTGCCGTTTTCTCCTCATAGCTAAGATAGGATCAGTTTTTGCGGTAAAAAATCTTACTGCCTTGGTCACTGACAAAATGACAATTGCGGTAGGACCGCCAGAGAGATTTGAAAATCGGTTCTTTCGAGACGCGATAATAGTCTCCTAAGACGGGACGGATGGCCTCGGTTGCTTCTTGGAGATGATAGTGGGGAATAGTGATAAAAATATGATGGGCGACGTGAGTACCAATTTGGTGATGGATGGGATTAAAGATGCCATAATCGCGATCGATGGTAGAAAGCGCCCCTTTGAGAAAGTACCAGTCTTGACCGCGATACCAGGGAATATCATCTTCGGTGTGGTGTAGGAATGTCACTAGGTCCAACCAAACCACAAAGACGATATAGGGCATGATGTAGTAGTTAAACAGAAACCAAAAGCCTTGGCTAACACCAACCCCGATTAATAGACCTAACATAAAGGTACAGCAAACGGTGCTAGTCAGTACCTGCCACCGTTCCGAGGGGCGAAAGAGGGGGCTTTCGGGCATAAAATGGGACCCCTGTTTATTAGGGGAACGACGGAAAAGATAAAGGGGATAAACAAATAAAATTAGCTGAAAACGAGCTAATTTTTCGTACCAGGCCATATTGTTATACTGGGTTTCCGTGACGGGGTACCAACTTTCATCGGTGTCGATATTGCCGGTATTAGCGTGATGGGTGCGATGACTGATGCGCCAACCGTGGAAAGGTACGAGAATGGGAGTATGACTGAGATGACCGATTAAGTTATTTAACCAACGATAACGGGAAAAGGAACCGTGACCGCAATCGTGACCGACGACAAATAGGGCCCAAAACATGGTTCCCTGCATAAACCAAAAAAGTGGGAAGAACCATGCTTGATTAATCTGGTAAGTTATCCAGTAAAGTAGGGTAATGATGCCAATATCAAAAAAAAAGTAGGCTAAAGAGCGAAAAACGCTTGATTGGAAGCAACGGGCCGGGATAGCTAGACGGACATCCTGTAGGGTAAATGGCAAAAATTCTCTTTTTAGGGAGGGTTTAGGTAGGGTTTGGGACACTAGGTTATAACTCAAGATAGATGACAGGGCAGTATTGACGAAAGCTTGAGAACTAAACTTTTCTGTTTCTCGGTGCGCTATCTTTTCTCTATCTCAGCTAGGAGCGGATAAGACCGAGCGATCGAGCGAATTTCGTCTAACTCACCAGAATCATATTGTAGGGCTTAATGTAACTTAACAAAAGCCCCTAGGGAAAGTTAATCACATTCTCCCCCTGTCTGTCCGTCTGTCCCCTTGGACATCCATACAATAGACTGGCTCTTCGGTTCGTGTTATCCACCCGATCAAACCAGACCAAGCAACGAAGAACCAAATAGATTAACATTGTTTTGTCAGCAGATAAGTTTAGAGGTCCATTTATGGCAATAGCAACTTTGACAGCACTTCACGACACTGCGATCAAGAAATCGACAGAACAATCCAGTAAGCTACCCGATACTGAGAAAAAGATTTACAAAGCCGGACAAACCATCAGCATCGACAAGGTGGAATCTGCACCCAACGGACATTTAAAAGTAACCCTCAGTTTTGGTGCTGGTGTCTGGTATATCTTTGAAAAAGATTGGTCTCCTATTCCAGAGTCTATAGAAACAGAAGGAAGTAGTAGCAAAGTTCCTGAACAAGCAGTTCAGATTATAACTGAGTTTGAAGGTTTTGTCCCTCATGTTTATAATGATGGCGTAGGAGTGGCGACGATTGGGATTGGAACAACTCGGTATCCTAATGGCAAACCTGTTCGTTTTGGCGATCCAAAGATCACTTTAGCAACCGCTCAGAGTTATTTATCCCACGATCTTGAAAACACCGTAAATCATCTGGCTGCTTCAATTCCTTATTGGAATGAGATGAATGATAATCAGCGTTCAGCATTGATTTCGTTTGCTTATAATTTGGGCGATTATTTCTACGGTAATCCCGGTTTTAATTCTATCACTTCTGCTTTGCGAGATAAACGCTGGAATGATGTACCCAAGGTTTTAGAACTCTACTCTAATCCAGGTTCCAATGTCCATGAAGGTCTGCTGCGACGGCGCAAGGCTGAGGGGGAATTGTGGCAAGGTAAGGGGAAATTTGCTAAGTAAGTAGTTGTGTCTCTGGGGTGATATTTGCACCACAGAGACACAGAGAACGCAGAGAGATATTTATTTGCTACTGGAATAAAGTATGGGATTATTGTTTGTCGGTTTTAAGCAAAATTTCTTGATGAGAACTCTGTTTTTATTGTTTATCTGCTTGTTTTGGAGTAAAACAACTCTTGCAGAAACCTTACAAACGAGAAATTTTGTTGTCAAGATTACTAGAAATTGTCCTGAAGGAGAGGTAGTGTGCAACAATGTCTCCTACACTGGAACAAGTTTAAGAACCGCAGAATCCATTAAACTTACTGGGAGAACTGTTTATCGTTTGTGTTCAGATAGGGTTACTCCCTGTCAATTTCTCGGCTACGAGTTTATTAATGGAAATTATCGTTACTTTGTCACAGAAAGTGGGATAATAAGAATTTATAAAAACGGCAAGCTTTTACTTGAAGAAAGTGGTTCATGGCAGGATTAATCGTTTAATCAAAACTGATTAAATTTTCTTTTAAGTAGGTATATAAGGATTGCAGGCGTTGTGTTTCACTTTCAGTGAGTTGGTCTCCTTTTCCTCTCAACTCAAAATATCGTTGTGTAGCTGTCGATAAGCGTATTGTTTTACCTAGTTCTTCTAAAGCACTAAAATAACTGCCAGATATATTTCCAGCATTGAGTTGATTGCCATAAGATTTATTGTAAGTCTCCAAGACTTCCGTTGCCAAGTGTTTCTCAATTTGACCCGGTGCCAAGGTAATTCCTTTTTTGATATTAACAACAATGTAGGGACTTACTGGTTCATTACGAGTTGAAGTAATAGTACCATTCCGTTCCATTTGTAGGGATTCTAATTCAACTTCTTCAAAGAAAAAGGCATATGCTCCTGTCTGTAAGGGAGCTTCACCAATGTTGGGAAGGCGGTTCTGATCGCCAGGATAAAAAGCAAATTCTACAGTTTTTACTTGAGGTCTAAATTCCGCATCTAGTATGGTTTTGAGAATATTATTAACTCCTTCTAAAGCTGCTGTTCCTAAAGCTGTAAAAGGAACGAGAATGGGAAAAGTGCCGCCTACTTCACGAACAACTTCTTGTAATGCTCCTGTCACTTGATCTAATTTTGAGTCTCCTAATCCCTGACAAAAACTACTGAATGATAAATATAGTCTTTCTGTTTTCTTGTCTTTTTGGAAATCTTCAATAATCGCTACATTTTCTGCCCAAGTAGTAAGTAAATCATGGGTCAGTCTATTCATATTATTAATGTGATTGAGGTAGTGAGCTTTAATGATAGGTTTTTCTATATCTCCTAATCCTATCTGACTCATTACAGCAAAATAATCATTACCCCATTGTCCAGCTTTATACTCTTCTCTATACTTACTATAAAGTTGAGGTGAAATAGTATTTATAGAGACTGTAAAATCTTCGGCAGCAGCAATTAAAGCATTATCATCTTTAAGGAATGGATCGAGTAATGGTCCGGGTTCCGTAATCGGTACTCTGCCGATGGTTGTGATTGTCATTTAAGCATCCTCCTAAGGGTGTATTTATAAAGTTTTACATGGCATCAATAGTTCCATCTGACACCTTTTTCGCCTCCCGTTTTCCATCCCTTTCCATTGCGACAATCAATATGAACGAAGCCCTTTTTTGCCCCCCAACCCAAGGCACCATACCAGTGTTGATCTACCCACTTTTGAAATTCAAACACATCTCCATGAGCAGGGCAAATATCGACCGCAGTTCCTCGGATATGCTGCGAGTTACTTACCCCTCCCACAGCACGATTGATTTGCTCAGGGCGATACCCAGAAGTGATGATAATGGGCTTACCGTAGTCAGTGCGAATCTTCTCCAACTCTCGCATAATCGTGAGTATGTTATTTTGCAAAGTGGTGTCGTGCGGAATGCGTCGGGGGTCGTTTCGTAAGTTTTCTCCTAGAGTGAAATGGGGGGTTAAATGGGTGGACATATCACTCCAATCTACATCTTTCGGAGTCAAAATTTTGGGCATTTCCCTAACCACTTCGACTTTGCTAACCTGATCGCTAGATTCTGTCGCTGCCTTGCCTGTTTCAGGCTTTGCGGCTAACTCTTCCGTATGTAAAGGTGTAGAAGGTAATTGTTTGATAACTTGACAAGCTTTATCGTAATAACGCTGACGATCCGATAGTCCGTTATAACCACCATTAACCCTTTTTGTTACCTCTTTAACAGTTCCACCCCGATCGCAAAGAGCATTCATGTTATTATTCTTCCACCAAAATCCAGCACTGGTAAAAGGATAAACTTGAGCAACATAGCTATGTCCCTGCATGACTTTTTGATCCTTGATAAAGTCTGCAAATTTCTGATAATTATGCCGTCCAGTTAATTGAATAACACCAGCACCTTTATATTTACGACCATCACCGGGAGAGGTATTTCCCAAATCTCGGCGACCTTCATAAGCACTACCACTGGCAATTTCTTCCATCCAACGCAGTCCTCCTGATTCATGGGCTGTTTGGCTGAGAAAATGTCTAATTCGTGGCACTGTATTAATTTCAAATCGCTGTAAACAAGAGTTTAAGTCATTGAATTGTTTATCACTCATTTTACGTCCATAGACAGACTCAGCTTGCTGACGAGTTACAAGATTAACGCCTTGATGCTGACTTGATTCTGGCGCGGATACAGATGATCGGCCATTGTCTTTGCTAGATTTTTGCCAAGGTAAATGCCAATGATCCGACCAAAGATACCAAATGCCAGCACCGTAGTCTAACTCCACTAGGCAATGTCCGTCAATTTCTTCTGAATACTTGAGGACTTTGTACTCTCTGCCCACAGGAACTTCTTTTTTCTCGTTTTCACCGAGGTCTGATGAATCAATAGGCTGCTTTTTCAGATAGGTTTTAGTAGTTGCCTTGATGATGGTATTGGGGGGCGCAATGACCCAATTTTCGGGTTCTACCTTTGTGGCTGTAGCTGATCTTTGAATCGAGCGGGTGGCTGCGGCTTTGAGGGTTCCTCTATTTGTTAGGGAGATGGCAGAAATTCTTGATAATTGGTCAATGGCTTCCCGCGCTGAACCATTTTTACTGGACTGGGGAACAGATGATAGTATCTTGTGTTCCCAGGGTAAGTACCAGTGATCTGACCAAACATACCAAATTCCCTGGCCGTAGTCTAATTCAACGAGGTAATGTCCATCAGATTCTTGTGAATGCTTGAGGATTTTATACTCTGTACCCACGGGAACTTCTTTTTTCTCGTTTTCACCGAGTTGTGATGAATCAATGGGCTGCTTTTTCAGATAGGTTTTAATGGTTGCTTTAATCTTTGTATTGGGGGGGGCAGCGACCAAATCTGCCCGATTCTGGGTTACTGATAAGGTTGAGGTGACAGGTTTCGCCGCCGCAGAAAGTTGAATTTTATCAAGTAAGGCTTTCCCGTTAGTCTGTTGACTCACCCAATCTTGATTTTGGATCAGCCAGTTTTTTATGGAATTATTTCCCCCATCTACTCCATCCCTTTCATACTCGTCAATAGCTTGCGCTAGTTCTTTCCTCTGCTCAACAGCAAACAAATCCTTGAGGATATCATCCCTTGATTGAGAATTGCCAAGGCCAATTCGGGCAATCGCCCGATTCATTTCATACTTCCAGCTATCTCCCTCCGTTGATGACCCCGGTACTCGTAGTTCGATGGCGCGATCGAGATAGGAGATGGCTTTGTCTAAATCAGGAGTCTGTGAACTGATATAAGCATAACCTAACTCTGCATTATACGAAGGATTATTGTTATCACTGGCTACCAGAGCCTGAAAAATCGGAATTGTTCTATTGACCCGATCTTTAAATGTTAGAGTTCTCCTTCCCAAGCTACGGGCATCATGGGCAAGATTAAAAGCACGTTCTTTAACATCATCACTAGCGGCTTCAAGTTTCTCTTGCATTTCTGATAATTCGGACTGATTTAGCCCTTCTTGAATCTGCTGGTTGACTAGATTGCGGATGTATGTTTTTTCTTCGAGTTCTTTTGCCTGAGATTCTGCTTTCTCTTTGGCTAGGTCAGCCGTTTTTATACGGTTAATTACCTTCTCTAATGCCGCATCTAGGATAGCTTTACCACCGTAGCCGCCCACCAATCCAGTGACAAAAATCGTGATTTCTAAGCCCGGATCGCCAGATTTTCTAAGTTCCTGGGGTAAGAACTTATAGGCGATAAATGCCCCACCTATGCCAACAAAAATTTCTCCCAAAAAGCCAGGGTTGAGATTATTGGGATTTTTCTTACTCCAAGACGGCAATTCTAACTCGCCGTCAAGCAATATGGAGTAAAGTAATCCACCAAGTGCCCCAGCTAGTATCAGGCTTAGATAGATAGTATTTATGCCATTGAACCATTGTAAGTAACCTTGCAAACCGCTAATTTTGGTGTCATTGTTACTCGCAAAACTTGTAAAACTGATTAACTTAGCAAAGCCAAGAGCCATACCAAGTCCTAATAAAAAAGTAAGAATGAAATTAGTAGTCTTGGGAAAGGGGGGAAATGTTAGGGGAGGTTTTTGTTTTGCTTTGTTCATGAATTTAGACTCCAAAACTCAGTTTGTTTACTGTTGAAAAATTATTTTTATTGGCAGGGATTAATGGGCTTAGATGACTCAATCTCGCTGTTACTTATCCGTCAGAATTATCCTGTCCGCTGTTGCTATCGTTATTCAAAGAGCGGAGCGATTTACCTAATAAATCTCCTAACTTACCATTTAGTAAAGATTGAATCAGTAACATACCACTGGTGGAAAGCATCAACTTGTTAATCTCTTCTCCATTTCCATTGGGAAAATTATAGATATTGGAGTCTCCCAAAATCCCCGCTTGGGGAGCTAATGCTTTAGCAATTTCAACAACCTGGGGTAAATTTTCTATTAATTGAGGTGCTAACTCCCGAACCATTTTAGCCGTGCGCTCGGCATCCGTAGCCGGTATGAGATGGTAACGCTTACCTTCTGCTTCTGCCAAACGTTCGATAGTTTTTGCTTCGTTCTCCACTGACTCTGCGGCTATTTCCGCTTGCAGCTTCTGGCGTTCTGCTTGGGCTTTTTCAATTGCTGTAGTAACAGCTTCTTCTGCTTCGGCGCGTTCTATTTCTGTTTCCAGCCGTTCTTTTTCTTTACTAATAATCGAGATGATTGCGGCAATTTCTCCCGTTTCTATTGCTTGATTGACTGTTGCTTGTTGTAAGCGAAACGTTTTATTTTTTTCAATTAAGTCTGTGTCCTGTAGGAGCTTGTTAAGTTGAATTTTAATCTCTGTTTCGTGTTTGAGGGATTCTAGCTCTTCTTTGTCCTTTAACTCAGCAATTTCGAGCTTTTTCTTTAAAGCTAATTCAGAGGTTTCAATCGCCTCCTGTAGTTCTTTTTCTTTTTCATTTTGGTATTTTTCTATAATTAGCTCATGATCAGTCTTCCTCTTTTCGACTTTTTCCAGTGTTTCTAAATTTTTCAAAGATGTTTCTTGATGTGTAAGCTCTTGATTTTCCAGTTCAATCCCTATCTCTAATTCCTTTAGCCTTATATCTCTGCCTTTCTCTAATTCCTGTTTTCGTATTGTTTCTTCCGTATCTAATTCCTGTTTTCGTATTGCTTCTTCCGTCTTTAACTCTTCCGTGCGAGTTGCCAGAATTGCCGGTTGAATAACTTTTGTTCGAGCCTCAACTGCCTTGGCATCGAAATAGTTGTCAGCAGTATAGTTGGCACTTTCTTCAATTTCACCAATAACTAGGTCTCTAACAGTTAATCCTAGAGGATTTAGGCAGTTACCAAGTATAGTCGTAGCTTCTTTTCCCACCTCTGTGCGATTTGTATGCAGATAGTCTAATGTATGTTTACTGGCACTTCCTCGTAGGGCGGTTTCGGCGCGTTTTTTAACAGCTTTCTCTACGGCTACGGTTGAAATACTGTCTTCTTCTACCAAAAATTTTTGAGCCTTTTGGTTGTCTTCTTTGGTGTCGGCAATATAGACATAAATTGTCGCTTGTACATTGGCTCGTAAATAATCCTGAGTACGAATATTTGATACTTCTATATCAACAGCAAATTCTTGGGATCTAATCGTGTCTGAGTCTGGTTCTGGTTCAGTCCATGCCTTGAAACCCCCAATAATTTTGTCTTTTTGCGACCACAAAGCAACCAGCATCAAAGTAAGCACAACAGTTACTCCTATCGGCACTAAAGGGAAACTGCCGTTACCTGGCGGTGGATTTGATCGGGAAGGTTCAGAGGAAGATTGAGCGACAATAACAGGCTCTGTTTGGCTGGGTTGTACTGCTCTCATATAGTAAAGATTCAGATCGGGAATTGCCAGCAATCCTAACATTCATGGTTCTTCGGTGGATAATATGTTAACAAAAATTTATAACCGTTCAGGGGTAGGGCTGTTTCATTTACAGGGTGAGCGCATCTCAAACCCTATTGACAATTGTGCAATTTTGTGGTTTGCGTGGGCATTTCCAGTGATACCAGTCAATCAGAATAGTTACGAACTCTTAATATTTGGTCAATTTTTGCTTAACAATTGAGATAGAAAATTATACTCAAATATGCCTGAATCACCTTCTAGGTGAGCAACTCACCTAAGCTGTTAAAACCGAAAAAAAAGGGCGAATTTTGTTCACCCTAACAGACAAAGTAATCATCCTACAAACTGCCGATAAACTGATCAATGCGATCGAATCCTTTTTCAATCGTCTTTAGGTCTGTAGCGTAGGAAAGACGAATACAATCATCGGCACCGAAAGCAATACCGGGGATAGCAGCTACTTTTTGGGTTTCGAGCAGTTTCTGACAAAAATCCCGGGATTTTAAACCAGTTTGACTAATATCGATAAACACATAAAAAGCACCGTTGGGAGTAGGACAATTGAGTCCGGGAATGGCTCGCACTCGTTCTAAAATATACTGTCGGCGCTCGCTAAAAGCTTTGACCATTTCCTCGATGCAATCTTGGGAACTCTCCAAAGCAGCGATCGCACCGTATTGGGCAAAAGTGCAGACATTGGAGGTACTATGACTTTGGATCTTAGTCATAGCCTTGACAATTTCCACCGGTCCTGCTATGTAACCGACGCGCCACCCCGTCATCGAGAAAGCTTTAGCAAAACCATTACTAATAATACTGCGCTGAAAGATTTCTGGACCAAAAGAAGCGATACTGCGGTGAATTGCGCCATCGTAGAGGATTTTCTCGTAAATTTCATCAGAAACCACTAAAATATCCTTTTCAACCACAATTTTTGCTAAAGCTGCGATTTCTTCGGGAGTATAGACAATACCGGTGGGATTAGAGGGAGAATTGAGGACAAATAATTTAGTTTTCGGTGTAATTGCCGCTTCTAGCTGTTCGGGGGTGATTTTATAGTGATTCTCTAGGCTAGTGTTCACTATAACCGATGTTCCCCCCGCTAACGTCACCATTTCAGGATAACTCAACCAGTAGGGTGCGGGAATAATTACTTCGTCCCCCGCTTCAATTAACGCCATGATCAGATTGTAGAGAGACTGTTTACCGCCATTGGTGACGATGACATTATCGGCATTGTATGCTAGTTGATTATCCCGCAGCAATTTCTCGGCGATGGCTTTTCTTAACCCCGCTTCCCCGGCAGCCGGTCCGTAGCGAGTTTTTCCCTCATCGAGGGCCTTTTTCGCGGCAGCTCTGATGTGAGTGGGTGTGTCGAAATCTGGCTCCCCGGCGCTAAAACTACAGACATCTTCGCCGTTTTTCTTCATTTCCTTGGCCAGAGAGTCGATAGCTAGGGTAAGGGAGGGGGTGACTTGATTGACTCGTGACGCTAGTTTCATAGTATTTTACCCTGAAAGGGCTTTTCTGATGACCTACACAACCTTTAGTATTGTCCATTACCCCGATTGTTCTGGGTGTTTTTTTATATAATCTCCGGAATTGCGGCGCTTAGGGATGGGAATGGGGTGATGGGGTGATGGGGTGATGGGGAAGTGGGGTGTGGGGTGTGGGGTGTGGGGTGTGGGGTGTGGGGTGTGGGGTGATGGGGAGAATAAATAAAAATAATCTCCTTTTGCCTATTGCCTATTGCATATTGCCTTCGTTATTGAGGATTTTTTCTTTTCGGGGGTTTTTGTTTGCTGGTAGGGAGTAGGGGAGCGGTTAATTTTTCATAGAGTTCAAAAAGGTATTCAATACGGTTTAATTCACTGGTAAAGGGTTGGGGACGATAACACAAATCAACGGCTTTATCGAGTTTTTGGTGAGCTTTGAGCAAGTCGGGAGGCATGGTTAAAGTATCGTATAAATCCGCAAGGCTACTATCGGGATATTTTACCCTTGTATCTAGCACAGTTTGAGCGCAAGTTTCAACGGTTTGTTTTTGTTTGTCGGTGATATTTTCTGGAAAGGGGTAGTTATTATAAACGATGGTGTTTGAATACTGATAGTCGCTTTTGGTTCTTCCACAGACATATTTAACCCATGCCATGTGCATTTCTGAAAGTAAAACTCCATAAGTCAACAAATCTGCATAAGCAACAACGAGAGAACTACCACTGGCAATAATATCTTTGGTATTGATTGTGATTGGAATATATTTTCTGTTTTCAGAAGAGACTTTTGGAATAAGAATATAATCTGTTTTAGGTTGTCTAATCTCACCAAAAAGATATGGAGTTTGAGCAAGTTTTACCGTGGTTGCTCTACCACTACTTTCACGATATATTTTTACCTGCTCGATTCTTTCTAAAACAAGAGGCATTTTTTTTAGTTCTATGGGTTTAGAGTCTATAAGCCATAAACACCAACGTTTAATATTATGAATAGACTCTTTACCCCCTGAATACTGTTTGATAAATTTTTCGGATAAAGGTTCTTTTTTTATAAACTCTATTTTTTCTGCATCTGAAAGAATCAATATACCATTATCAATAGGCATACTACCATAATTAATATCAGGCAGATTGGATATAGGTTTGCTTCTCTTTTGAAGGATGACATCTGAGCCTTGCACTAAATATGGATTGATATTTTTAACTGTCCTTTCCGTCGGTTCACCTTTAACATCAGCATAATCAAAAATCTTTTTATTTTCAATATCCTGTACAGCAAATCCAATAATTACACAATGAACTGCTGCATTTCCCTTAGCCTCATTTTTCCAGCTAAATGTGCGATGAGCAAAATAGATTTTAATTTCATATTTGTTAAAAAGCTCCTGCCATAAAACGCCAACTTGTTCACCCTGCGTAATTGAATTGGTACTAACAAAAGCACAACGGATGATTGTTCCTTGAATATACTGAGCCGCTTTAATATACCATGCGGTTACATAATCTAAAACACCTGATCCTTTAACGTCTCCTAAAACACGATTCATGTCAGCTTTTTGAGCCAAATTTTGCTCTTTTTTACCCACAAAAGGAGGATTCCCTAAAATAAAATTGAGCTTCTCTTTTGATATAAGTTCCTCCCAATCAATCCGCAAGGCATTTCCATTAACAATCTTTGCCGCTTTCTTTAATGGTAAACGCACAAAATATTGACCAAAAGTATTACTAACTTTAACATTCATCTGATGATCAATTAACCACATCGCCACTTCTGCCACCCTCACCGCAAACTCATCGTATTCAATACCAGCAAACTGATTAACATCCACCTGAATAATAGCACTAATATCTGTTACTAACTGCCCCGTTTTATCTAACTCCTGTAATACCAAAATCTCTAAATCGCGTAACTCCCGATAGGTAATAATTAAAAAATTGCCGCAACCACAGGCAGGATCAAGAAAATATAAATTAGCAATCTTTTTCTGAAATTCTAGTAATTTATTGCGATTGCCTTTAATCTTCTCAAATTCTCTGGATAAATCATCTAAAAATAACGGTTTAATCACCTTTTGAATATTTTTCTCGGAGGTATAATGCGCCCCTAAATTGCGTCGTTCTTTTGGATTCATTACCGCTTGAAACATAGAGCCAAAAATAGCAGGGGAAATTTTCCCCCAATCAAAAGCACAAGCTTCTAATAACATGACTCGCATCTTGCTATCAAAAGCTGCTAAAGGTAACGACTCCTCAAATAACTTGCCATTTATGTAGGGAAATTGAGTTAAATTCTCATCGATATTTTTTAATCTTTTTTCTTCTGGTGTATTCAAAACCTGAAAAATAGAAGCGATGTGCATCGCCAAATCACTGCCATCTTCTTTGGTATGTAGATCGATATATTCCCAGAAAATACCCTTATTAAAAATACCCGTATCATCGGCAAATAAACAAAATAATAAACGCACTAAATAAACTTCTAAATCATGCCCCATATAACCAATTTCTTTGAGGTAATCATGAAGTTTTCCCATTAACTCGGCTGCTTGAATATTGACGGGATCTTCGTCTTTATAAACTCGCTTTTCATAACCAGCAATAAAATCAAATAAATGAACGTTATCAACAAAATTGCTTAATTCAAATTCCCATTGATTGCCCGAATCTAAATCATATAATTTAAACCGTTGAAAATCCGAGACTAAAATATAACGCGGTAACTCATGTTCCTTTAAATTGGGAAAATAATCCTTAGCCTGTTGTGTGGCTTTTTCTAAATCTTTCCCCTTCGATTTATGCTCAACTAAAATCGTTCCTTTCCAGAGTAAATCAATAAAACCCTGTTTATTATCTGCTTTTTTTATCGGTTGCTCAAAACTGGCTACCCTACGCCGTGAAATGCCAAAGACATGAAAAAACTCATTCCAAAAAGATTGAGATTCTGCTTTTTCTGAAGTCTCTCCTTCCCACTCTTTTTGAAAAGCGATGGCGCGATTTTTTATTTCATTCCAACTTAAAGGCATAGTTTTAACTCCTTATCGTTCGCCGGTTTGCTCAACGATAGTAGAAAATGGTGTAGGGAGCCATAGGCAGTCAGCAAGGGATACAGATAGTTTCCATTTTAGGTGATTTTTTGGTAAACTCCAAGGGAAGCTAGAAATTAGTAACGCCTTGAGAATTGTAGCCGCTTAGTTACCAATCTAGTTATTGACTCGAACGAACAACTTATCGCTATGTCGAAAACTCTCTACGAACAAGATTTTCAATTGTGGCTCGCAACAACAATTAATCACCTACAGAAGCGGGAATTTGCTGCGCTGGATACTGATAACTTAATTGAGGAGTTAACCGAGTTGGGAAAATCGGAAAAAAGAACTTTAGAAAGTAATTTGATGATTCTTTTGGCTCATTTGCTCAAATTAAAAGTACAGCACGACGCACCGCCATCAATGAAGGATAGCTGGTATTGTTCTATTATTGAGCATCGCCAGCGAATTGAGAAAAACTTACGCGATACGCCTTCCCTGAAATCCTATCTAGAAACTGCTATCGAGGAAGCTTATCCATATGCTCGTCAAGTGGCAATTAAGGAAGGGAAACTCGCTCAATTTGGTGTTCGGATTCCCCCAGAAAATGAGTATCCTCAAATTTGTCCTTTCTTGCCAGAGCAAATCTTAGATGAGAACTTCTATGGCAATTGACTAGAGAAAAAAGTTAATTTTCAATTTTTGCATTACTCATGACTCGACTAACTCCAATCCCAATTGACGAAAACATCCTAATTTATATAGGGCTTGCTGAATAAATGTGAAATCTAGGCAAGGTAAGGGTTTTGTGGCTTTACGAGCGAAACAGGTGCAAGATTTTGAGAGAATCGTCGTTCAAAACCTTGCGTCTTCATCGGCCCGCGTCCTGTAGGGGCGAAGCATTCGGGCAATAACCTATCGGGGAAACCGTGGATTTTCTATCCGAATGCTTCGG